>DATELP010000150.1:0-10986 GCA_035276425.1 Pyrinomonadaceae bacterium | reverse complement strand
TGCTTCATCCGCTCGACGCACAGTCGCTTGAACTCCTCCGAATGTCGTCGCACTCGTCTCTTCGCCACTTCACAGCTCCTTTCTGCCTATGTGTGCCTATAACGAGTGTCTCAATCCAGGGGTTCAGTCCAAGGCACAAGAAGGAGATTACCTTTCTTGTGCCTTTTGTGCCTTTTTGTGGCATGATTCGCCGCGGTGCGCACCAAGCTTCGGTATAAGATCGTCGGCGGTTTGCGTCGAGTTATAATCCTGCTCCTCGTTGCTTGGACCGTCGTCTCTCTCGTAACACTTCTAATCGAACTCGTCCCCGGTGATCCCGCGGTTGCGGTCCTGGGCGAGCAAGCTACTCCCGAACAGTTCGTACAGTTTCGCGAAAAGCACGGACTCGATCGTCCGGCCTTCTTCTTCTCTTTTCCACAAGACGCCGATGGCCGTCACTTCGTTTGGCACGGAGCTGACAATCGTTACGTCGATTACTGGCGCGCGTTGCTGCACGGTGACATGGGCCTGTCGTTTCGCAACGATCGCCCGGTCAGCGAACTCATTCTCGAACGTTATCCAGCTACAATCGAACTCGCGATCTTCGCGATGATCATCGCCGTGCTGATCGCGATACCGCTCGGTGTCATCGCCGGCACTAACCGCGGCACCATCATCGACAACACTGCTTCTGTAGTCGCACTACTCGGCATCAGTCTGCCGAGTTTTGTGATCGGACCGATGCTGGTCTACATCTTTGCGGTCAAACTGCGCTGGCTCGCGCCGTCGGGCCGTTTCGACTGGAGCGACATCATTCTGCCCGCGTTCACGTTGGGTGCGGCGCTGTCGGCGATCCTGACGCGCATGGTCCGCTCGTCGGTGATCGAAGAACTCAGCGAAGACTACGTGCGCACCGCGCGCGCGAAGGGTTTGAGCGAGCGCACCGTAATTTACAAACACGTCTTGAAGAATGGACTGATTCCGGTTGTTACAATCCTGGGATTACAACTCGGCGTTCTGCTCGCGGGCGCTATCATCACGGAAAAGATTTTCGGTTGGCCCGGTCTCGGTTTGTTGCTCATTGAAGACGGGATCGGAAAACGCGATTACCGCGTCGTGCAAGGCTGCGTGCTCGTGATCAGTATGACCTACATCATCGCGAACCTGCTCACGGACATGGTCTATCGCTGGCTCGATCCGCGCATTAGGGTGTCTTAGCAATCTGTGTAAGCTGTGGATGGTTTTAGTAAGCAATGAACCGCTTAACAGTCATAGGACTGGTAATCGTCGTAGTGCTCGTGATCGTGGCGCTGTTTGCGCCGTGGATCGCGACGTACGACGTCGGCGCGACGAACCTCTCGATGCGTTATCTGCCGCCGTCAGCGGCGCACTGGTTCGGCACTGATTCGACCGGCCGCGACATCTTTTCGCGCGTTGTCTTCGGCGCGCGCATCTCGCTACAAGTCGGAATCATCGTCGTCGCTGTTTCGGCAGTGATCGGCACGTTGCTCGGCGCGATTGCGGGTTACTACGGCGGCTGGGTCGATCGTTTTGTTTCCGGTTACGTCTTCAACGTGTTTCTCGCGTTTCCGGGTCTGTTGCTCGCGATCGCGATGGTCGCGTTTCTCGGCGCGGGCTTGAACAAACTGATCTTCGCGTTGTGCATCATCGGTTGGGTTGGTTACGCGCGATTAATCCGCGGCCAGGTGCTGAAGGTTCGCGAGTATGATTTTGTGCAGGCGGCTCGTGCGCTCGGTGCGAGCGACACGCGCATACTGCTAGTTCATATTCTGCCGAATGCGATTCAACCGTTGATCGTGCAAGCGAGTCTTGGTATGGCCGGCGCGGTGCTTTCGGAAGCTGCGTTGTCGTTTCTCGGTCTCGGCGTGCCGCCGCCCGCACCTTCGTGGGGCACGATGATCGAGGAAGCGCGCGATCTGTCGACGCTTCAAGCGGCGCCACACGCGTTGATCTTTCCCGGCATCGCGATCGCCCTCACCGTGCTCGCCTTCAACTTCATCGGCGATGGCTTGCGCGAGCATCTCGATCCTCGACAACGGGCCCGGTGACGATCGTGCGTGAACTCGCGATTTCCATCAATAATTTATCTAAGACTTATCCGGTTCCCTTTCGCCGTTTGCGTGCGTTCTTTCGCCGTCCGGTGAAAGAACCGGTCGAAGCGCTGCGCAAGGTCACGTTTGACGTTTACGGCGGCGAGATCTTCGGCTTGATCGGACGCAACGGCGCGGGCAAGACGACGCTCACGAAGATTGTCGCGACGCTCGTGCAGCCAACCAGGGGCACAGTCACTGTTCACAACAACGATAGCGTGCTTGACGACGAGCAGGTGCGCAAGCAGATCGGGCTCGCCACGGCTGAAGAACGCAGCTTCTACTGGCGTCTGACAGGAGAACAGAACCTGATGTTCTTTGCGCGTCTTCACGGTCTCAGCGATCGCATCGCGAAACAGCGTATTCGAGAATTGTTTGGAAAACTCGAACTGGAAGAAGTCGCACGCCGGCGTTTCGGTGAGATGTCGACGGGAAACAAGCAGCGGCTCGCGGTCGCGCGGGCGATGTTGTCGCAGCCGCCGGTGTTGTTGTTGGATGAACCGACTCGTTCACTCGATCCGCTCGCAGCTGCGCGGATGCGTGAACTTATTAGTTCGCTCGGGAAACAGGATCCGCCGGTTACAATCCTGCTTACATCGCACAACCTTGCGGAAGTCGAAACGCTATGCGAGCGCGTCGCGATCATTAGCCGCGGGCGCATCCGCGCGATCGACACGCCGCAGCATCTACGCAGTCTTACTTCGAAGTCGGAGCAAGTCCACGTGACCGTAGCCGGTCTTAATGGCACACACGAAAGCGAGAAAATCTCCTTCACACGACAGTCTGGCGATAACCAACTCGACGAAAGATTGCGTGACCTGCAAAAGCGTGGAGCACGCATACTCGACGTGGCTGTTGAAAGGGCCACTTTGTTCGACGTGCTCGAACTCTACGAAAGCAGTGACACGGATAAACACTGATCTGTGGCTAATGAATAGTCTAAAACATTTACCACGCCGAATATTTGCTTTCGTAGCGCGCGACTTTCGTTTGTACGTGAGTTACCGCATGCAGTTCTTTCTGCGCATCATGTCGGTGCTGGCAGTCGTCACAACCTTCTTCTTCATGTCGAAGATCTCTTCCGGTTTTATCGATCCGCAATACGCTGAGTGGCGCGATCCATTACCGACGTGGCTCACCGGCTTGGCCGTGCTCAACTATTTCATGACTGGCTTCTCAAGCCTGGCAAACTCAATTCGCCAGGAGCAAATGCAAGGTACTCTCGAAAGCGTTTTGCTCACGCCAATCAACATACCGACGGTAATCGTCGCCAGCTCAGCCTGGGACTTTCTCGAAACGACCTTTTTCTCATTTTTGTATCTGTTCTTCGGCTGGGTGTTCTTCGGCGTCCAGTTTCGCGGCAGTTTTCTTCTCGCAATCGTATTTCTGCTGCTCACCACTATCGTACTCGCCTGTTTAGGGATTCTCTCTGCAAGCTTCGCAATGGTCTTCAAACGCGGCGATCCCTTCGGCATCTTTCTGGGTGCGGGTTCGGCTCTCTTTTCCGGCGTCTTCTTTCCTACGCAGTTACTTAAACAATACGCCGGTCCAAAACTCGGCAGCATTTCGCAAATCCTGCCCGCCACCCACGGACTCAAGGGCATCCGCCAGGTGCTAATCGAAGGACACACCCTGAGCCAGGTCACACAGCCGCTCTTTGTCCTGCTCGGTTTTCTCGTCGTGCTGCTTCCCTTTTCACTCTGGGTCTTCAGCCGCGCCGTGCGCCGCGCCAAACGCGAAGGCAGCCTGATTCAGTACTAAAACCTGTTTTGAGTTCAAGCTTTAGCTTGTTTCTGTGCCTTTTTGTGGCCTGGTTTGACACTCGCGAAACCCGCAAGCTACCATCGCGCACGAATGTCCCGTGGCATCGCAGAAAGCATTCTCGACCTCATAGGCCAAACTCCTTTACTTCATCTCGCGCGCTTCGCTCAGCCACCTTGCGCCGACGTTTACGCAAAAATCGAATGGCTCAATCCCGGCGGCTCTGTGAAAGATCGCGCGGCGCTCGGAATGATTCTCGACGCCGAGGAAAAGGGCCGGCTGAAACCCGGCGGCACGATCATCGAGCCTACGGCCGGAAACACCGGCATCGGACTCGCACTCGTGGGAGTTGCACGTGGTTACCGTGTTATTCTCTGCGTCCCGCGGGGCTTCGCGGAAGAGAAGATGAAGCTGATCGAGGTGCTGGGCGGCGAGATCGAGTACGTGCCGTGCGAAGCGGGAATGACGGGCGCAATCGAGCGTTCGCGTGAGTTGGCGGCGGATATCGACGGCAGTTTCGTACCGCAGCAATTTGAGAATACGGCGAACCCGTGTTTTCATGAACTCACCACTGGCCGCGAGATCGTCGAACAGATGAACGGCCAGATCGACGCGGTGGTGATCGGTGCGGGCACGTCCGGAACATTTTGCGGCGTCAGCCGGGCGGTTAAAAAGCACAACCCGAACGCGCTTTGCGTTCTGGTTGAACCGGAAGGATCGATCTACGGCGGCAAACCGGCTGGTCCAAAGAAGATCGAAGGCATCGGCCAGCGCGACTTTATTCCGACGATCTTCGACGCGTCGCTGGCCGACGAGATCATGATGGTGCTGGACGACGAAGTCTGCGCCACTTTGAAAAGAATCGCCCGGCTCGAAGGTTTGCTCGGCGGCTGGTCCACCGGCGCCGCGGCAGTCGCGTCGTACAAGATCGCGGAACGTTTAGGTCCAGGCAAACGAGTAGTCACAGTCTTCCCCGACGGCGCGGAACGATATCGCAGTCAGGGAATTTTTGAGAGTTAGGGCTTGGTACTTTGTACTTAGTTCTTTGTACTTTGTTCTTGGTGCTTTGTACTTGGTGCTTTGGTTGCGAGTACGAGACTTCTGCCTGACAAAGAACAAAGAACCAAGAACAAAGAACAAAGTACAAAGAACTAAGCTCCAAGCTCCAAGAACAACGTTATGAAATTCTCCACCATCGCCATTCACACCGGTTCAGAACCAGACGAAGCCACCGGCGCGGTCACAGTACCGATCTATCAAACGTCAACCTACGCGCAGGACGCGCTCGGCAAAACACGACAGGGCTACGAATACGCGCGCACACAAAACCCGACGCGAACCGCAGTCGAACGCAACATCGCTGCCCTCGAAGGCGCAAAGTTTGGGTTCGCGTTTGCCTCGGGAATGGCCGCGATCGACGCCACACTGCGTCTCGTAAAAGCCGGTGACCACGTTATCGTTTCTGACAACACCTACGGCGGCACTGCGCGTTTATTCAACCGCATTCTCGCGAACTACGGGATCGAGTTTGACTACGTCGATACTTCCGAACCGCTGAACGTCGAAGCGGCGCTCAAACCCAACACCAAAATGGTTTTTCTCGAGACGCCGACGAATCCGGTGATGATCGTTACGGACCTGAAGGAAATCAGCGAGATCGCGCATCGCGCGGGCGCACGCGTCGTTTGCGACAACACGTTTTTGTCGCCTTATTTGCAGCGCCCGATGGAATTTGGCGTGGACATCGTGGTCCATTCCACGACGAAATATCTCAACGGACACTCGGACGGCGTCGGCGGCATCGTGGTGTTGAACGACGAAGAGGACGCCAATTGGATCGGATTCGTGCAGAACAGCGCGGGCGCGATTCTCTCGCCGTTCGACTCGTGGCTCGTCGTGCGTGGCACAAAAACCCTGGCGCTGCGCATGGAACAACACGATAAATCCGGCCGTGCGGTGGCCGCATTTCTCGAAGAACACCCGAAAGTGCATAAAGTTTACTATCCGGGGTCCGCTTCGCACCCGCAACACGCGTTAGCTAGAAGACAGCAACGCGGCTTTGGCGGCATGGTCTCGTTTGATGTCGGCTCACTGGCGGCGGCGAAAACGGTGCTCGACTCGGTCAGGCTGTGTACGCTGGCGGAAAGTCTCGGCGGCGTGGAGACACTGATTTCACATCCGGCCACGATGACGCACGCTTCGGTTGACGAGGCGAAGCGCCAACGGCTCGGAATTACCGATGGCTTAGTACGTATTTCCGTGGGAATTGAAGACACTGACGACATTATTGCGGATTTAGATCAAGCGCTGGACAAAGTTTAATTTAGGGTTACAATTGGCCGTTCTCAGCCTTTATTAAACTCCCTAATACACGCTCTCCTATGATCGTAGAGTTATACGCCAAATCAGATGTTGGCCGAGTGCGACGTGGTAACGAAGATAATTTCCTGGTCCTCGATCTGTCTTCCGAGCAGACCTGGAGCGGGGCGGATGGGGCCACGCCACCGGACAAACTGACCCGTTTCGACTTGGGCCAAAAAGGACTCGTGCTGGTCGTTTCTGACGGCATGGGCGGCGCGCTCGCGGGCGATGTGGCCAGCCGGATGGCGGTCGATTCCGTGCGCGAGATGTTGCTCGGCACCGAAGGCGAAGAGGCGTGCGATCCGAGTCTCGATTTGGTTGAGTGCCTGAGGAACGCCACGATCTACGCGAACCTTGCGATTCACCTGAAGAGCCAGGAAGACTCGCGCTGCGCGGGCATGGGTGCAACGTTCACTGGCGCGGCGATCCGGGGCGATAACCTCGATCTCGTTCAGGTCGGCGACAGCCGCGGCTACGTGATCCGCAAGGACCACATTCGGCTCGCGACCAAAGATCAGTCGCTCGTCCAACAGCTCGTCGATGTGGGACAGATCAGTGAGTCGGAAGCCGAGACGCACATGTTTCGCAACGTGATCCTGCAAGCGCTTGGCGCGCAGAGCGAGGTTGCGCCTGTGACTGGGCGGATTCGCTTGCGTCAGGGCGACGTGCTGTTGCTTTGTAGTGATGGATTGTCAGGAAAACTGCGTGCTGAAGATATTCAAAGGATTGTCGTGAACAGTCAGGGAGATCTGGCGAAGGCTTGTGATCACCTGATCGACGAGGCTAACAATCGCGGCGGCGAAGACAACATCACCGTGGTCCTGGCGCGTTTTCTGGGTACAGATCTCGAAGAACCCGCCACCGATCGCATCACGATCGAATTACCACCACTCGAAGAAGACAAGACTCTCGACGACAACTACGAAGCCGACACCGAACCACACTAAGCCACAAAAAGGCACAAGAAGCTTTTTGTGCTTCTTTGTGGCTACTCTGATAAGGCTTTCGGGCGCCAGTCAGGTTCACTACCAACACGCCGCACATAGATCGATGCGCCTTCGACGCTCTCGACGCAAACACGTTCGCCTGCTTCCAGAGGAGCTTCGCCGGCTGCGGGATACGCGGTCCACGTCGAGCCGAAAACTTTCACGGCGCCTTCCTGTAACGCACCCGCGCTCGACGAAACCACCGTTCCGATCTTTCCCGGTAGTGCATCGACACCGCTGCGCAACGACTGTCCTGATTTCTCTCGTGAGAAGTAGTTGATGAAGATCGTACGCGACGCTGCGGTCAGCGCGATCGAGACGACCGCAAAAACCATGAACTGAATAGCGAGATTATCGACCCCGATAAATCCGAGAAAAGCGGCCGCGAGTGCGCCAATCCCAAACCACAGCAGCACAAAACCGGTCGTGAAGATTTCGGCCACGATCAAAATCGCGCCGAGAATGCTCCACAGAATCCAATACCACTCGCTCATTTAGCCTTTCAACACGTTCTTCATCACAAACCAAACATTCGCCGGACGCTCTGCCAGCCTGCGCATGAAGTAAGGATACCAGTGTTTTCCGTACGGAACATAGACCCTCATGTTGTATCCGTCGCGCGCGAGTTGCCGCTGAAGGTCGCGCCGGATGCCAAACAGCATCTGAAACTCAAACTTCTCTTTCCCAATACCTTCGCGCGACGCGAAGTCGATAGTGGCGTCGATCATCTTCGGATCGTGCGTGGCGATGCCGTGATACGTGCCGCTGGAAAGCAGTAGCTGCATGACCTTGACGTAGTTCGCGTCAACGTCTTTTTTATCGGGATAGGCGACTTCAGGTGGTTCGTGATAAGCGCCTTTGCAGATGCGAATGCGCGCCGGGATTTTCACCAACTCCTGCGCGTCGGCATAGGTTCTGTGTAAGTACGACTGCAACACGATCCCGACGGTATTCAGGTCAAATTCAGCGCGGAGACGTTTGAAGATATCGATCGTGACCTGCGTGACGGCGGAATGTTCCATGTCGACGCGCACGAAGTTACCGCGACGGTGCGCTTCTTCAACAACTCGTCGCGCGTTGCGATACGCAAGCTCCGGATCGAGACCGAGTCCAAACTGCGTCAGCTTGATCGAAACGTTTGAATTGATTCCCGTCTCAGTGATCTGTTTGAGTATGTTGAGATACTCGACCACTTCGCGTTCCGCTTCCACATCGCTCCCGACCGATTCGTTCAAATGATCGAACGAAGCAGTGCAATTTTCCGCATTGATCTCGCGAATGTGGGAAACAGCTTCGTCGATATTCTCGCCGGCTACGAAGCGGGTAGTGAGTTTCTTGAAGAATTTAAAACGGGCGGCAAAATCTTTCAGGCCCTCTTGTCGTGACAGCCAAATCAGCGCGCTTCTTGAGATCATCCGATATCGTTTCTGAGTTTAGTTCTTAACTCTAAACATGGTCCTGCCTTGTGGTATTCTTGGCGAGTTTTCGCCCGCCAATCAAGGGAGGGACTTTTTGCACAAAACCAATTTGAGGAACGTTCGCGAATGCGACTGAAACTTGTATTCGCCGCGTCGGCGCTTGCGGCAGTTATGGGTGCTGGTGCCTGCATAGCGCTCGTGTTGGGCGTCTTCTCAGTCGAGGCGTTGTCGCGTCCACGTCCCGGGTTGCTGGTCGCCTCGACGCTGTTGCTGCCGATCGCGACGATCATCTTTGCGGCGATCTTTGTTTACCGTCACACCGCGCGCCGCCGCAAACTGCAAGCACTACTCACAACCCTCATCGCTACTCTTTTAACCGTCGGATTTTTTATCCTTGCTATGGTCTTGAGTGCCGGCCGGGTTCCGACTGAACCGACACAACCCGCTGGACCACACATCGCTGCTTAACCGCTCGCTGCTACTTCGTTCAAGCCAATCTCGCGTTGCACCGGACGCAGTGCATCGATCACAAACCGAATGTGCTCGTCGATGTTGACACCCAACTCTTCAACGCCCTGACGAATGTCGTCGCGGTTTACCGAACGCGCGAAAGCTTTGTCTTTCAATTTCTTTTTGACGGAAGAGACTTCGAGATCGTCGAGACTCTTAGACGGCCGCACGAGCGCGCACGCGACTAAAAAGCCACAGAGTTCGTCTGTGGCGAACAGTGCGCGAGCCATGTCGGTGTCGCGCGGCACGCCGGTGTAAGTCGCATGGCCCAGGATCGCGCGAATGATGCGTTCGGAGTAACCGCGGCCGCAAAGAATGTTGGAGCCGGTGAACGGGTGCTGATCCGCCGAGGGAAACATCTCGTAATCGAAGTCGTGGAGCAGCCCGACCATGCCCCACTCGTCTTCATCGGCGGGTCCTTCGGCGTAGCGTTTCGCGCACGCGCGCATGGCGGCCTCGACCGCAAGGGCGTGTTTGCGCAGGCTATCGCCCTTCGTGTACTCACACAACAATTCCCAGGCTTCGGCTCGATTGGGCATGAAGCGTCAAACTAGCACGGGGTTGAGGATAGGACAAGCACCCAAAGCAATCCACAGATTACGCAGAGTGGGAAAAACAATCGGTGTAATCTGTGGATGGTTTCTGGTTTAGCGCGTGGCAGTCGGGAGGTAGCCGGGACGGGCGCGCACGATCACGTTCTTGCGCGCCGTCGTCACTTTGATCTTCCGATATTGCTCGTCGCGCTCTTTTTTCAACGGATAGTAACCAAGCAGGTATTGTGTGCGAAGCTCTGCCGCGATCTGCGAGAACGCATCCGGCAACGATGCAATCGTGTCAGCACGCAACATCCGGCCACCCGATTTCTCAGCCAGCGTTTCCAGATACTTATCCGCGGTCGAGTAAGCCATGTCTAACATGCGGCCGACAGAATCGTCACTCGAGCGCCGCGAAGTGGTCGTCGTAGTAGTAGTGCTTCCCGGAGGAGCAGGCTGCGACCCAGGCACACGCGGAACACCTTGCTCCGGAACGCGCTGCGGCGGCTCCGGCAATTGATTGGGATCGGGACCCGGATACGGCTGCCTACGCATCTCTTCCTCACGGCGCCGCCGCATGATCTCGTCAGCCGTCGGCAGTCCAAACGGACCAGTCTTCGGCTTACTTCCCGTAGTCGGCACCGGATCGCCGCCCGGAAACGTTGGCGCGGTCGTCCCACTCGGCACTGGCTGTCGAATCACACTAATCGTCGGCAACTGTTCTCCTGATTGCTCGCGTGCGAGTTGTTCGGTCGTCGCGCGCGTGTTGTAACGAATCGGATAAACAATCACACCTTCTTCGTCGAGGTAACGCACGTTGCTGTTGTACGTTGCTGTATCACTGTGCCAATCCATTCCGTCACTGAACAACACGATCGCTTTGCGGCCCTGAATGCGGCGAATCGTATTCATCGCCAACTCAAACGCATCGTAAACCTTCGTTCCCTCACCCGATCGCGTTTGGTAGATCGCCGCCTCCAACGTCTCTCGATTGTTGGTGAACTCGTTCAAATCGCGCACCTTATCGTCAAACGAAATCACCTTCACGCGATCGGCAGGCTGTAACTGCTGCACAAACGCCAGCGCCGCCTGCCGGATCAACCGCAAACTGTCTTTCGTGCTCGAACTCGTATCCAGCATCAACACGACGTGAAACGGCAGCGAGACTTTGCCAAAAAACGCGATCTGGTGCTGCACGCCGTCTTCCGTGAGCACAAACTCTTCCTGCTTCAGATCAGCGACGTAAACGCCATTCGCGTCCGTAGCAACAACCGGCACAGTAACCAAATTGGTGTCGATCTTTATGGTTTCGACGTCCTGCGGAGGG
>DATELP010000149.1:0-9196 GCA_035276425.1 Pyrinomonadaceae bacterium | reverse complement strand
GAAGCATCCAGAAGTGCTTCATGCGGTAGTTGTGATTCACCAGGAATCGCCGCGGCAGAAACGTCTGGTTGCGTACGTAGTGGGAAGAGAAGGCGTTGAGCCAAACATTAACGAACTCAAGACGTGGCTCCGAGATCGTTTACCGGCCTACATGGCGCCGTCAGACTGGATCGTGCTCGATGAGCTGCCACGAACACCGAGTGGAAAGATCAATCGCGCCGCACTGCCCGCGCCGGAGGCTGAACAAACAGCCGGAAGCTTGATCTTCTCCGCTCCGCAAACACTGATCGAAGAACTGCTAGCCGCGATCTGGCAGCAAGTGTTGAATCTCGAACGCATTTCGCGCGACGACAACTTCTTCTGGTTGGGCGGCCATTCGCTTTTGGCCACGCGCATCACGTCCCGCATTCGCGACACGTTCCATGTCGAACTGCCGGTGCGGGTGTTGTTCGAATCGCCGACGATCGCGGAGTTGGCCCAACGCGTCGAACAACTCACGCAAGCGGGCGCAGCGCTCGAAGCGCCGCCGTTACAAAAACGGATCGGCGATGAACCGCTGACGTTGTCGCACGCACAGGAGCGGCTCTGGTTTTTGGACCAGTTAACGCCCGGCAGCAACGCGTACAATTTGCCCGTGGCAATGTACATCAGCGCCGACCTCAACGTGCTCGCGTTTGAGCAGGCGGTGGCGGAAGTCGTGCGGCGTCATGAAGTGTTGCGCACGACGATCAAGATCGACGGCGGCCAGCCACACCCGGTGATCGGTTCGCCGGAGTCAGTGAGTTTGTCGTTTGTCGATTTGAGCAGTCTGAACAGCCAGGAGCAGGAGTCTCACGCGGCGCGATTGAGGAATGACGATGCGCTGCGGCCGTTCGATTTAGCAACCGGTCCATTGCTGCGAATGACGTTGATTCGTCTCAGCGCCGGTCGCTATCTGTTGTCGGCGAACATGCACCACATCGTCAGCGATGGCTGGTCGATGGAAGTGTTGCTGCACGAGATGGAGAGTCTCTACAGCGAATTCTCCGCGGGCTCGCCGTCGCCGCTGGCCGAACTCGAAGTTCAATACACGGATTACGCGCGCTGGCAGCGCGATTGGCTGCAAGGCGACGTGCTCGAAGCGCAGGTCGACTACTGGAAACGTGAACTCGCAGGCGCGCCAACGTTGTTGGAGTTACAAGCGGATCACGCGCCGGTTTCTCCGCGCACGGGGCTGGCAGCAAACTGCCCGGTCATCTTCTCATCCGAAGCGTCTCGTTCTCTGCGCGACTTCAGCCGTCGCGAGGGCTCGACACTGTTCATGACGTTGATGACCGGCTTCCACGCGTTGCTCGCGCGCCACGCAGGCCAGAAAGATATTCTCGTCGGCACTCCGATCGCCGGCCGCAACCACGCGGAGATCGAGCCGTTGATTGGGTTCTTCGTGAACATGGCCGCGCTCAGGACCAACTTCGACGACGACCCGAGCTTTAAGGATCTGTTAAAGCAGGTGAGGGAAGCGGCACTCGGCGCGTACTCGCATCAGGACGTTCCGTTTGAACTGCTCGTCGAAGAGTTGCAACCCGCGCGCGAACTCGGCCGCAATCCGATCTTTCAGGCCGTGTTTGTGCTTCAGAACGTGGAACAGCCCACGATGCAAATGGACGGCGTGAGTGCGCCGGTCCAGGTGCCGCCGAGTCCCGAAACAAAGTTCGATCTGGAGCTCTACTTACAAGACACGCCAAGCGGTCTCCAGGGTTCGTTTGTCTACAGCGCCGATCTGTTTGAGCGCGGATTCGTCGAGCGGATGGTCCAACGCTTTCAGCGGTTGCTGGAAACGGTCGTCGCGCAACCGAACGCGGCGTTGTCGACGCTGTCGCTGCTCGACGAAGTTGAGTATCGACAGATCGTCGAAGAGTGGAATGACACGGCCGTGGCTTTGCCGGAAGCGTGCATCCACGAACTGTTCGAACAACAAGTCGAACAGCGACCGGAAGCAATCGCGGTTGAGTTTGACGACGAGCAGCTTACGTATCGCGAGTTGAACGAGCGTGCGAATCGTTTGGCGCAGCGGTTACGGAATGAGGGTGTGGGTCCGGAAGATTTTGTCGGCGTGAAGCTCGAGCGGTCGGCTGAGTTGATCGTGGCGCTGCTGGGAATCGCGAAGGCGGGTGGCGTTTATGTGCCGCTTAACTTAAACGATCCTGAGAAGCGCATCGAGTTCATTTTGGAAGACGCTGGCGTAAAGACGTTGGTTACGACGGAGTCCTTCACGAACGATCAGTCATCAGCCGAAAACCTGAAAACCAGTGTTAGTCCGGACAATCTCGCTTACTTGATGTACACCTCCGGTTCAACCGGAACACCGAAAGCCGTCGGGATCACGCATCGCAATATTCTTCGGCTCGTGAAAGGCGCGAATTACGCCGAGCTAAACGCGGACGAAGTCTTCCTACAGTTCGCACCGGTTTCATTTGACGCCTCAACATTTGAGATCTGGGGCGCGTTATTGAACGGCGCGCGCCTCGTCGTATTTCCGCCACACCTGCCGTCGCTGGCCGAGTTGTCAGACTACGTAAATCGAACCCAGGTAACAACGCTTTGGTTGACCGGCGGTCTGTTCCATCAATTCGTCGACAGCGACGCCGCGCAGATGCGCACGCTCAAACAACTGCTGGCCGGCGGTGAAGCACTCTCACCGGTTCACGTCAACAAAGCGTTGGACCAACTGAACGGCTGCCGCTTGATCAACGGCTATGGTCCAACCGAGACCACGACGTTCGCGTGTTGCTATCGGATTACGCCCGACTTCCCGGGACCGTCAGTGCCGATCGGTCGTCCAATTTCCAACACGACCGCTTACGTGCTCAATGCGCTGCAACCCGCGGGCGTGGGCGAACACGGCGAATTGTTCATCGGTGGCGAAGGACTCGGCCGTGGCTATCACAAGCGTCCCGATCTCACCGCCGAACGTTTCATGCCCGATCCGTACGCAGCGATTCCGGGCCGCCGCCTCTATCGCACCGGCGACGCCGCGCGTTATCTCGATCAGGGACTGATTCGCTTTCTCGGCCGCGTCGATAATCAGATCAAGCTGAGTGGATTCCGCATCGAACCCGGCGAGATCGAAAGCGTGCTGACGCAACATCCGTCGGTGTCCAAAGCACTCGTGATGGCGAAAGAGGCCGCTGCCGGCGATCGACGTCTCGTCGCGTATTTCGTCGCCAACGGCGGTCCAGCTACGACCGGCGAAGATCTGAAGCGCTATCTTCAGGATCGTTTACCCGGTTTCATGGTGCCGACGGTGTGGATACCTCTGGACGAGTTGCCGTTAACACCGAATGGCAAGGTCGATCGCGCCGCACTGCCCGAACCTGACGTTGCGAGGCCGGATTCGTTGTCTGTTTTCCAAGCCCCGCGCAGCCAAACCGAAGAAATCCTGGCCGGCATTTGGGAACGCGTGCTCGGTGTGGAAGGCATTGGCCGAGACGACGACTTCTTCACGCTCGGTGGTTATTCGCTGCTGGCGACGAGAATCATTTCTCGCGTGCGCGAGAGCTTCAAAGTCGAACTGCCCGTCCGCAGCATATTCGAGTGGCCGCGGCTCGCCGATCTGGCCGAGCGTATTGAAGAAACAATGCGCGACGGCAGTGCGTTGGAGGCGCCGCCGATTGAACGTGCTACGACAGTCGAACAGTTACCGTTGTCGTATGCGCAACAGCGGCTGTGGTTCCTCGACCAGTTAACGCCGAACAACAATGCTTACAACATTCCGATCGCTTACCGGGTGCGTGGTCCAATCAACGTGAGCTTGCTCGAACAGAGTTTGAACGAGACGGTTAAGCGTCACGAATCGCTGCGCACAAACTTCGTCGACCTCGACGGCCAACCGATCCAGGTTATTACTCCTGAACTTGCGCACGAACTCCAGATAATCAGCGTCGAACATTTTGCCGAAGCCGAACGCGAGTCTGTGGTCCAAAGCCTGGCTCTCGCCGAAGGCCAACGGCCGTTCAATCTTGCTTCGGATCGACTATTTCGCACCATTCTTTTCCGGCTTGGCGAAGAAGATCACGTGCTACTGACCGTGATGCACCACATCATCTCCGATGGTTGGTCCATGGACGTGCTGCTGCGCGACGTGCCGAAAGTTTACGTCGCACTCGCAAGCGGCCGGCCCGCATCACTGCCCGAGCTTCCCATTCAATACGCCGACTACGCTCTTTGGCAGCGCAATTGGCTCAGGGGCGAGATACTCGATCGGGAACTCGCTTATTGGCGCGAGCAGTTGGCCGGTATCCCACCGGAGTTGAACCTGCCCACCGATCGTCCGCGTCCCTCGGCTTTGTCTTTGAAAGGAAACTCGATCGTCTTCGAGGTGCCGCAATCGTTGACCGAACGCTTGCGAACACTGAGTCAGGCCGAAGGAAGCACGCTGTTCATCACGCTGTTGGCCTCGTTCCAGATGTTGCTCGCGCGTTACAGCGGGCAGAACGACATCACTGTCGGAACGCCGGTCGCGGGCCGTCGCTGGGTCGAGACCGAAGACCTGATCGGGTTCTTCGTCAACACGCTCGTGATGCGCACGAGGCTGCACGGCAATCCGAGTCTGCGGGAGGTTCTACGGCGCGTTCGCGAAGTGACTCTCGAAGCGCAGACGCATCAGGACGTGCCGTTTGAAAAACTGGTTGAAGAACTGCGGCCGGAGCGCACGCTTAGTCATGGTCCGTTGTTCCAAACGATGTTCGTTTTCCAGAACGATCCGGGAGATGCACCTGTTGACGACGGTCTTTCGTTCTCCAGCTTCGAGCTCGACTACGGCACTGAGAAGAACGATCTGACGCTTCAGGTAATCGAGCAACAGCATCGGCTCGTCGGCTCGATTCGTTACAGCACGGATCTGTTTGACGAAAGCACGATCGAGCGCATGAGTGCGCACTGGCAACGGATTCTCGAAGCGATTGCTGTCGATCCGGAGCAATCATTCGCGCAGGTCGAGTTGCTGAACGTCGACGAGCGCCACCAGATGCTCGTCGAGTGGAACGCGACCACGCATGAGTTTCCGGAGAACGTTTGTTTACAGGATCTGTTTGCGCGGCAAGTCGCATTAACACCGAGTGCCGCGGCGGTGAGTTTCGGAGATCAACGTTTGTCGTATGCGGAACTGGACACCAGAGCGAACCAGTTGGCCCACTATCTCCGCAAAGCAGGCGTCGGATCGGAGACGCCGGTCGCGATTTATCTCGAGCGTTCAGTGGACATGATCGTCGCGTTGCTCGGCGTGCTTAAAGCAGGTGGCGCGTACCTGCCGCTCGAGACGACGCAGCCAAGAGCGCGCGTGCAGTACGTGCTTGAGAATGCTCACGTGACCGTGATTCTGGCGCAGGATCGCACCGCGGCGATGCTGCCCGAGCACACGGCTCGTGTGATTTGTTTGGATTCTGATTGGCCCGCGATTTCTGGCGAACCGAACGAAGCGCCGGTCACGAGTACAACACCTGACAACCTCGCCTATGTGATCTACACCTCCGGCTCAACCGGTGGCGCGCGCGGCGTGATGGTTCAGCATCGATCCGTGGTGAACCTCGCGACGGCCTTACACAAGAAGGTCTATCCGGCGTCCGATTCAAAACTACGCGTCAGCGTCAACGCCCCGTTGATGTTTGATTCTTCCGTCAAGCAACTGGTCCAACTGCTCTACGGCCACGAGCTCTGCATCATTCCCGAGGAAATACGCATCGACGGCAACGCGCTCGCAAACTATCTCCAACAGCACGAGATCGACGTGCTCGATTGCACGCCGTCGCAGTTGCGACTGCTGTTGCCAACTGAAATCTTCGCCAGCGATGCGAAAGCGCCTTCGCTCGTGTTGATCGGCGGCGAAGCGATTGACGACGAGACGTGGGCGCAACTTGCGTCAAGCAAGCACACCGCTTTCTTCAACGTTTATGGTCCAACCGAGTGTACGGTCGACACGACGGTCCATCGTATCGAGCCTTCATCAACCGAAGTGTCGATCGGTCGTCCGCTCGATAACGTGCAAACCTACGTGCTCGACGCAAACAATCAACCTGCGCCACTCGGTGTCTCTGCTGAGTTGGTGATTGGCGGCGCGGGCGTCGCTCGTGGATATTTGGCGGAACCGGCTCTGACCGCCGCGAAGTTTGTGCCGGATTCGTTCAGCGGCAAACCGGGAGCGCGCGTGTATCGCTCCGGTGATCGCGTGCGCTACCGGTCAAACGCTGAGATTAATTTCCTCGGCCGCCTGGATTACCAGGTCAAGATTCGTGGACACCGCATCGAACTCGGCGAAATCGAAGCAGCGCTGCGGAAAGATCCGCAAGTGCGCGAAGCCGTGGTTGTCGACCGAGACGAAAACGGCGACAAGCGCCTCGTTGCATACATCGTTGCCGCGGACAAAGCGGGCTTATCGTTGAGCACGTTGCAGAAGAACCTTGTCGAACAGATTCCCGATTACATGATGCCGGCAGGTTGGGTGCTGCTCGACGAAATTCCACTGACGCCAAACGGTAAAGTCGATCGGGCCGCGTTGCTGGAACCCGGCCGCACGCGACTCGACACGGGCCAAAGCTTCGTCGCACCGCCAACGCTGATCGAAGAAGTGCTGTCGGCGATCTGGCGACAGGTGCTGAACCTGGACCAGGTTGAGACCAGCGACAACTTCTTCTGGCTCGGCGGTCACTCGCTGCTCGCAACGCGGATCATTTCCCGCATTCGCGAGAGTTTCCAGATCGAACTGCCGGTTCGCAGTCTCTTCGAATCGCCCACGCTCGCTGAACTCTCGCAGCGTATCGAAGCCGCGATGCGATCGGGCGCCAGCGTGGCTCCACCTGCCATCAAAGCGATTCCTTACGACGATCAGTTGCCATTGTCGTTTGCGCAACAACGGTTGTGGTTCCTCAACCAGTTGATGCCCGGCAGCAATGCTTATAACTTGCCGGCGGAAATGGTGATCGATCGCGAGATCAACGTCGGCGCATTTCAGCAGGCGTTGAGTGAAGTCGTGCGCCGCCATGAAGCACTGCGCACTACGTTCGCACTCTCCGGTTCCAATCCGGTGCAGCGAATCAATCCGCCCGCGCCTTTCGAATTGCCATTCGTCGACTTACGTGGCTTGAATCCGGAAGAGCAACATGAAACAGCCGAACGCTTACGACGCGAAGCGGCGTTACGTAGCTTCGATCTCGAAACCGGACCACTGGTCCGCGCGAGACTAGTGCGCACAAACGAGCGCGAGTCGATGTTCCTCCTGAACATGCACCACATCGTCAGCGACGGTTGGTCCATGGGCGTTTTGATGCACGAAGTAGAGACTCTTTACGACTCATTCGCCAAAGGCCTGCCTTCGCCGTTGACTGATCTCGACGTGCAGTATGCCGATTACGCGCGTTGGCAACGTGATTGGCTCCAAGGCGACACACTGAAGGAAGAAGTCGAGTTCTGGAAACGGCAACTCGATGGTGCGCCCACGCTCCTGGATCTCGAAACAGATCATCCACGGCAGTTGGTGCGGAGTCTTCGTGGCGCGCAACACCCGATCGTCTTCTCGCCGGAAGTGTCGGAGTGGTTGCGAGAGTTTCATCGCCAGGAAGGCGCGACGCTCTTCATGACGTTGATGGCCGGTTTCCACGCGCTCTTGCGGCGCTACACGGGTCAGTCGGACATTCTCGTCGGCACGCCGACCGCGGGCCGCAGCCGTTTCGAACTCGAACCGATGATCGGATTCTTCGTGAACATGATTCCGATCCGCACAAACTTCAGTCAGCGACCGACGTTTAGAGAACTCGTCACGCAGGTGCGAGACGCGTCGCTGGCTGCGTACACACACGAGGAGTTGCCGTTCGACAAACTTGTCGAGGAGTTGCAACCGCGACGCGCGCCCGGCCGCAACCCGATCTTCCAGGCAATCCTCTCGTTCCAGAATGCGCCGCCGCAAACGTCGCTGGCGAAGGTGACGCTGCCGGCCGGTACGCCAGTGAGCGCCGACGTCAAGTTTGATCTCGAGGTCCATCTCAGCGACGGGGCAAACGGCGTCGGAGGTTGGTTTGTCTACAGTCCTGAGTTGTTCGAGCCGGCTTTCATCGAGCGCATGGTAGATCACTTCCAACGCTTGTTTGAGAAAGCAATGCGCGAACCTGACAGTGAACTATCGACATTGTCGCTGTTGGGCGAGGCTGAGTATCAGCAGGTGGTCGAGGGTTGGAACGATACGGCCGCGCCGGTGCCGCAAGGTTGCATTCATCAGATTTTCGAGCAGGAAGTTGCTCGACGTCCGGACAAGATCGCGATCGAAACGCTGCAGGAGCAGATTACTTATCGCGAGTTGAATCGACGAGCTGAGAAACTTGCGCAACGTCTGCGGCGCGACGGAGTTGGACCGGAAGTGTTCGTAGGTGTGATGGTCGAGCGGTCGCCCGAATTGATCGTCGCGCTCTTGGGAATCGCGAAAGCGGGTGGCGTTTATGTGCCGCTCAATCCGAACGATCCTGAGAAGCGTCGGGAATTCATCGTGCAGGACGCCGGCGTAACGGCGCTGGTTACGAAGGAGTTCGTTGCTGAGGCATTAGCACAGGAATTAAGAGCCGATGAGAAAACGAATGCCAGTCCGGATAATCTCGTCTACTTGATGTACACGTCCGGTTCAACCGGCATCCCCAAAGGCGTCGGCATCACACATCGGAACGTGGTCGGGTTTGTGAAGACGGCGAACTGGGCCAAGCTTGATTCCGACGAGACGTTCCTGCACCTCGCGCCGATCTCGTTTGACGCCTCGACGCTGGAAATCTGGGCTGCGTTGCTGAACGGAGCACGCCTCGTGATCTATCCGCCAACAGTGCCTTCTTTGAGCGAACTCGGCGAACTGGTTGCCCGCACGCAGGTCACCACGCTGTTTCTGACGACGGGCTTGTTCCATCAGTTTATCGACAGCAACGTGACTACCATCGGCGCGGTGAGACAACTGCTCACCGGCGGCGACGCTTTGAATCCGGCCTTGCTCGAAAAAGGACTCGAACAGATCGAAAACGTTCGCATCATCAACTGCTACGGCCCAACAGAGTCGACGGTGATGGCGAGCAGTTATTCCGTCGAACGCAATCGTAAAACGACCTCCGTTCCGATCGGACGGCCGCTCTCAAACACGCAGTTGTACGTCATCAACGCAATGCAGCCTGCGGGTATCGGCGAACGCGGAGAA
>DATELP010000148.1:0-8460 GCA_035276425.1 Pyrinomonadaceae bacterium | reverse complement strand
GCACTGCCATCAATCCCGCCACGATCATTTTTCGCATGTTCAGAACCATCTTTTCTCCTTCGCCAAAGCGCCGCAAAAGCGTTTCGGACTGGTGCTTTAGATGAGTCCGCCGGGGCTTTAGTTGGTCTAGTCGCCGGGGCGCTCGGGTGGTGGTTCGCCAAAGACTTCCTGGTAAAGTGCGGAGTAATCATCCCACGTATCCATGTCGCGGGCAACGAAGGGCGAGTCAACGGGGACGCGTTTCACCACGTTCTGGTGGGCGTCAAAGAGTGATCGCAAGCCGCGTGTGGGATCGAGATTTTGCAGTTCGGAACGGTAGCGGAGGTCGATTAGAACCGGATGCCCGCCGCGGTTTTGCCAGGTTGGAATCACTAACGAAGCACCGTTTTGCCATTCGGAGATTAGGGTTGAGACGACTGCTGGAGGCACGGCAGGATGATCGGCTAGCGCGATTAGCGTGGCCTCAGCGACGTGCGGAAGTCGACTAACACCCAAAGCGATCGAGGCGTTCATCTCGCTTCCCGGATCCGGGTTTACGACGCAGACAATATCGAGATGATTTATCCGTGTCCGAAGTTCTTCCGCTCGATGGCCCAACACCACAACAATGGTTTCAACGCCACCTTTGCGCAGGTAGTCAACGCAAGATTCGATAACGGTTTGTTTGCCGAAGGGAAGCAGCGGCTTGAACGCGCCCATCCGGTTTGACCGGCCGGCGGCGAGGATTACTGCTGCGACGTGATGCACAGTGATTTAAGTTTGCAGATCCTTCAGCGCACGTAAGGTGTACTGACGCGCCATCTGCTTGCGCCACTGGTATACGAAGTCGGTGTTATCAAGCGGCCGTGCTTTGACGTAAGCGGCCTCCGCAGCGGCGGCGATTTGTTCGTCGACCAATGGGCCACCGATCAGGGCGCAGGCGGCTTCCTTGATCTCAACCGGAGCCGGTGCGATGCCACCAAGAACGACCTTCGCGTCGCGCACCGTGCTTTGGTCCATGCTTAACCAGGTGGCAACGCCGAGCACCGGAAAATCAAATGCACCGCGGCGTCGCAGTTTTTGGTACGAAGCACGCCAGCCATTCGTTGGCGGCAGTTGAATGTCGACCAGAAGCTCGTCGGGACGTTTGTGCAGATACTCGATACCGTCGTCGTTGTAGAACCCTGCCGCATCGATCACGCGCTCGCCGAGCGTCGACGCCAACCGTAACTTCGCGCCGATCGCAACCATCACCGGAACCAGATCTGACGACTGCACGGCCCAACACTTCGTACTACCCGGCGCGACCCAGCAAACGTCGCCGTCTTTCTTGAGACAGAAGTTAATGCCTTTGCGCCACTCGTAGTTCTGATCGTAATAGTTGCACCGCGTATCGAGCAGCAGGTTGCCGCCGATCGTGCCCATGTTTCTGAGGAGTGGCGTGGAGATCGTGCGTGCGGCTTTAGCAACGACCGGATAATCGCGATTGACGATCGGGTGCTCGCAAATATCCGTCAGCGTAACGGAAGCTCCGATGCGCAAACCCTGTGCGCCATCGCCCGTGATCTGATTCAACTCCGCCAGACGCATCACCGAGATCACGGTCTTCGGCATCTGCTGCCGCCGTTTCATATTCGGATACAGATCCGTCCCGCCGGCGACGAACTGTCCCACCGGCCCCGCCTCCCCCATAATCCTCACCGCCTCCGCAATCGTCTGCGGAGTGTGATATTCAAATTTGGGAAGACGCATCATTCGCTTTTTACCCTCACGCTCTCTTCTCTTTTTTCGGCTTCAGCTCTTGATCACGCGCGAGAAAACCACCGCGTTTGAACTGATAGCGACCTGGTTTAAGAACTTCATCTTCATCCAATCCAGCAGCCAAGTCGCGTTGATAGTCTTCTTCCGAGATCTCGATTGTCACGTTTTCACCATCGTCTTCGACGACGGAAAAAAGGAGCGGACCAGGGAATGGCTTATTGCTCATAAACTTCGCGTTCTATTCTACCCGCTTTCCGCGCCGATATGATTCGCACCACATCGGCTTCGGGCTCGATATAAACAACAAACAGCAGGCGCCGGGTCGATAATCCAATGATAAAGAACCGGGCCTCAATTGTTGAATGTTTGGAGTCGTAATCGTTCAAGGCATTAGGATCGTAAAATACTTCCGCTGCCTCGTAGAACGTGACTCCGTGCTTTGCAAAATTCTCCGACGCCTTCTTGACGTCCCATTCGAATCTCATAGTGAGGATTGATTCGAAGCTCTCTCATTGTTGTTACCCAGCTCATGAATGCACCGCCACGCGGGGCATTTCGGTGCCGTCTCCGCCTTCGGAGGGGGTTAGGACGCGCAGGGGGTCGGGCCAGTCCACAGTTGGGACGCTGTCGGGGCCGAAGCGGGCTTCACGGCCGCGGGATTTGTCCTTTAATGCACGCAGGACTTTCTCGGGCGTGATCGGAACTTCGTCGATGCGCACGCCGACCGCGTTGTACACCGCGTTGGCGACTGCGGGAGGCACTGGTAACAACGGACCTTGGCCGACTTCCTTCGCACCATATGGTCCATTCGGATCCGGATCCTCGATCAGGTACGTCTTCACGTCGCACATCTCCATCGTCGTCGGACTCTTGTATTCCAACAGCGACGGAAACTTATGTACGACGTTTCGATTCGTACGGTACGTCATCTCTTCCATCAGGATCTCGCCGAGACCCATGTAAACACTGCCCTCGACCTGGCCCATCACCAGCATCGGATTGATCGAACGGCCGATGTCGTGCGCGATCCAAACGCGTTCGACGACGACGATTCCCGTATCCGGATTCACATCAACTTCCGCGATCGCGGCGGAGTAACTGTAAGCCGGCGATGGTCCAACACCCGAGCCTTTGAACTTACCCGGCGAGCGTGGCGGCGTGTAGGATCCGACCGTGCCGATCGTCCCAAATTTCGACTCCGCCAAAACCACCGCTTCCGCAAACGAAACACCAAGCTCCGGATTTTCAACGTCAAACACGCGGCGCTCGGCGAGCGACAGGTTCTCGATCGGCACGCCGAGTTTTTCCGCGACGGCCATCACCAGCAACTCACGCGCACGCTCGGCCGCTTGAATCGCCGCATTGCCGGTCATCAACGTCACGCGGCTCGAATAACTCCCGAGATCGACCGGCGTCAGATCCGTATCCGCGGTCACGACGCGAATATCGAAAGGATCGATCCCCAAAATCTCCGCGACGATGTACGCGAGTATCGAATCCGATCCCTGTCCGATGTCGGTGGACCCGCACATCACACAAACGCCGCCTTGCCGATCGAGTCGCAACTGCACGCCCGACTGCGGCATATTATTCCAGTAAATCGGAAGACCGGCGCCGCAGATGTACGAACTACACGCGATGCCGATGCCTTTGCCGTACGGCAGTTTGCGGTTCTCAGGATCCCACGAGAAGCGATTCTTCCAATCAGAACCCTCAACGATCTTGTCGATGCACGCGCCCAAACCCATGCTGCCGATGCGCAGGTAATTCGCCGTCACAGTGTTTGGCGCGACGAGATGCTGGCGCCGGATCTCGACCGGATCGATCCGCAGTTGTTCGGCGATCTTGTCGAGATGAACTTCGAGTGCGTAACGCGGCTGCGGCGTACCGTGCCCGCGTTTTGGACCACACGGCGGCTTGTTCGTAAAAGCACGCAGACCCTGAAACTTGTAACGCGGCACGTCATACGTGACAGTTTGCAACGCGCCCGTGTAAAACGTGCTCGCAACGCCGTAACTCCCATACGCACCGCCATCGAGAAACGACTGAAAGTGCATCGCGGTGATCGCGCCGTCGTTCTTCACGCCGGTTTTCACTTTCATCAACACCGGATGCCGGCCGCGATGACAGTAGAAAACCTCTTCGCGCGTCAACGTGACCTTGACAGGGCGTCCGGTGATCATCGCGAGCTTGCAAACCGCGACTTCGTGATTGAACGGATCGCTCTTGCCACCGAAGCCGCCGCCATTTGGCGTCGCGATCACACGAATGTGAGCGGCCGGCATTTTCAAAACCTTCGCGAGCGCACGATGAACGTAGTGCGGCGTTTGCGTTGAACTCCAGAGCGTGATCTTTTGATCGGCGTCGAAGTGAGCGACGGCGGCGTGCTGTTCCATCGGCAGGTGTGTGTTCCCTTCGTAGAAGAACACGTCCTCACGCACCAAATCCGCTTCTGCAAATCCCTCGTCGAGATTGCCAAACTCCAGCGAGACTTTCTTATGTACGTTACCGACGTCGCCGTAATCGTGAATGCGCGGCTCGTCGATCAGCACAGCTTCTTCGATACTGGAAATCGTGTTGAGCGGCTCGTATTCGACCTCGATCAGGTTCATCGCGTCGAACGCCGTGTCCTCGTCGATAGCCGCGACAGCCGCGACCGGATCGCCGACAAAGCGAACCTTGTCGATGCAGAGCGCGTGCTCGTCCTGGCTGACAGGCAGGATGCCGTACGGAATCGGCAGGTCTTTGCCGGTAATAACAGCAAAAACGCCGGGCAACGCCAGCGCTTTTGAAGCATTGATGTTCCTAATCAACGCATGCGGCACGTGCGAGCGCAGTATCTTGCAGAACAACATCCGCGGCAGCACGATGTCGTCCGCAAACTTCGTCTGGCCGACACACTTCGCCCGCGCATCGACTTTGCGAAAAGGCTTTCCTATAACGTTGAGATTCTTATCCACAGATTACGCAGACTGTTTTAATCAAGTCCGTAGACGCTTTCCTTTGGCAGTTCGTAGGCTTCGCCGCGCATTCGCGCCGCAGCCAGTTCAACTGCCTCATAAATCTTGATGTAGCCGGTGCAGCGGCACAAGTTTCCCGATAAAGCTTCCTGAATCTCAGCGCGCGTCGGATTCGGCGACTTCGCCAACAACTCTTCCGCCACCAGCAAAAACCCCGGCGAACAATAACCACACTGCGCCGCGCCCGTATCCGCAAACGTTTGTTGCAGCGGATGCAACTCCGCGCCGAGCGCCATGCCCTCGATCGTTTTCACGTCGTGACCTTCGGCATCCAGCCCAAGCATCAGGCACGAAAGTATCGAACGTCCATCAACCAGCACCGCGCACGTACCACACTCGCCGAGTTCACAACCATGCTTCGTGCCCGTGAGATTCAGGTCTTCACGCAACACTTCGAGTAGCGTCTTGTGCGGCGCAAAGCTGATTTCGGTGTCTTCGCCGTTCAGACGGAAACGGATCTGTCTCTTACTGTTCATCAAGAATTACTGCGGTGCGGCTTCCTTCTTCTTTACCTTATTCAAAATCATGTTGTCGATCAAACGCGTCTTGCCCACATAAGCGGCAATCGCGATCAACGTAGGGCGCTCTTCGATTCGGTCGACCGGTTCCAAAGTCTCCGCGTCAGTGACACTCACGTAATCCAAACGCGCGCGCGGTTCTGTTTCGATTGTCGATCGAATAACATCGGCGATCCGAGCCGAACTGCGTTCGCCGTCTTTAAACGCGATCTTTCCCTGCTTCAACGCGCGGTGAATCACCGCTGCTGACTGCTGCTCGTCCGGTGTGAGATAGAGATTGCGTGACGAAATCGCCAGTCCCGAATCCTCGCGCACGATCGGCAAAATCACGATCTCCGTATCAAAAGCCAAGTCCTTAACAAGCCGGCGAATCACGAGCGCTTGTTGCGCGTCTTTCTGACCGAAGAAAGCGAAATCCGGCCGCACCGTGTTCAGCAGGATCGTCACCACCGTGGCGACGCCGCGAAAGTGTCCGGGCCGCGAAGCACCTTCGAGCTGTTCCGAAAGTCCTTCAACGTTGACGTAAGTGGAAAAACCTTTCGGATAGATCTCCTCGACCGGCGGCGCGAAGATGTAATCGACGTTGTAATCGGTCAACAGCGCCGTGTCTTTTGTCAGATCGCGCGGGTAGTGTTCGAAGTCTTCACCTGGACCAAACTGCGCCGGATTGACGAACACCGAAACCACCACCACGTCGCACATTCGCCGCGCTTCACGCACCAGACTCAAGTGGCCTTCGTGCAACGCACCCATCGTTGGAACCAGACCAACAGTGCGATCCTGTTCACGGCGGATTTTGCGCGCGACGGAACTCATGCGCTGACGGCGGTTGATGATCTCCATAAAGTTGAGGGTGGGCTAGGACTTCTCGGCCTTTGAGTCTCTCGTGGGATTTTCTAGTTCGAGTGCTTCGGCAGTTTCAGCAGGCAAAGCATACGATTCCGCTTCCGACGGATAAGTGCCGTTTCTCACGTCGTCGGCGTATCTGGTCACGGCGTCCGTGATCACTTCGCTCAGATTGGCGTACGGGCGAACGAACCGCGCCGTTTTGCCAAACGACAGACCAAGCATGTCGTGCAGTACCAGCACCTGAATGTCGCAATGCGATCCGGCGCCGATGCCGATGGTCGGAATGCTGATGCTCTCGGTGATGACCCGAGCGATCTCGCGCGGCACTACTTCCAGCACCACGGCAAACGCGCCCGCGTCTTCCAAAGCCTTCGCATCGTCGATCAACTGCTGCGCGGTGCGCGGAGTCTTGCCCTGCACGCGATACGCACCGAGTTGATTGATCGACTGCGGCGTCAGGCCGATGTGACCCATCACGCTGATTTCTTCGTCAACCAGTCGTTTGACCAGCGGCACGCGTTTGTGGCCGCCTTCCAGTTTAATCGCTTCAGCGCCGCCTTCTTTCACGAGGCGCAAGGCGTTCTTAACCGCCTCGTCTTCGCCCGTGTGGAAAGTTCCGTAGGGCATGTCGGCAACGAGCAGAGCACGTTGCACGGCGCGCCGCACGGCTTTCAGGTGAATCAGAATCTCATCGAGCGTCACCGGCACGGTGTTGCCGTAACCCAGAACCACGTTTCCGAGGCTATCGCCAACGAGGATGACGTCGATGCCTGCTTCATCAACCAGGCGGGCGGTCGGATAATCGTACGCTGTGAGACAAACGAGGCGCTCACCACGCTGTTTGCTCGATTTCAACGACGGGGCACTGACCTTTTCCGGACGCTCAGGCTTTAGGTATGGCATGTTTTGGTTCGTGCATTATAGCGGCAAACACAATAGGGGAAAAGGCGCAGGTCAGCGCGCCCTGATTCGGAGCGCGGGCGGCTCGCCCGCAGCTTGGGCACCGCGCACTTGCCTGGCTCCTATTTGCGGGCGAGCCGCCCGCGCTCCGAATTAGGCGTCAAGCCTTCCAGCGCACGACTTCCGATTTGTCGGGTGTCGTTTCCAGAAGTTCGCGGACTGTTTTATTAAGTTTTGGGTGGATTAGGTTCGGCACGAGCTCGTTTAGCGGGACGAGTACGAAGCGGCGGAGATGAACACGGGGATGAGGCAACGTGAGAAATTCCGTGTCCGATCGTTCGTCTTTGAAGAGAAGTAAATCGAGATCGATTGTGCGCGGACCCATCGGTACGTCGCGGGTGCGGCCGAGCGAATATTCGACACGCAGCAGGCGCGCGAGTAACTGTTGAGAAGAGGGAAGCGTCGAGCCGCGCAGTTCGGCGACCATGTTGAGAAACGCGGGTTGATCGACATTGTCGACGGGCGCGGTTTCGTAAATGCTCGACAGGCGAATCACGTCCAGACCGGCGTCGAGCATGCCGCGCACAGCGAGCAGCAGGTAACCGGCGCGATCGCCGAGATTCGATCCCATGCCGACGTAAGCGTTCTGGATCATCGTTGAGCTTTGTACTTCGTTCGCTTGCCAAGATACAAAGTACAAAGTACAAAGCTCAAAGTACAAGGAAACATGTCGCAACTCTTAACCCTCATCTGGCTCAAGTGGCGTCTGCTGCGCAACTCGCTGCGTTCGTCGAAAGCCGTCGTCAACAAGGTCGCGTCGATTCTCGGGATGTTGGTGGCGCTTTTATTTTCGTTGGCGGTTGCTTTGGTGCTCGGGATCGTCGCTTTCGTGATCAGTCAACCCGGCGCGTTGCGAAGTATCCTGCATCGTTCGGCGTCGCAAGGCATTCCGGCCGCGGCGACGGTGGAGTTCATCTTCTTTTCGATCTTCGGGTTTATCTACCTGATGTGGGCCACGTTGCCGTTGAGCATCGGCGGCAGCAAGCAGTTCGATGCGGGCAAACTGCTTTTGTATCCGATCACGCTGCGGAAGTTATTCGCGGTCGATTTCATTAGCGAACTCACAACGTTGCACTCGGTGATTGCGATTCCCGCAATCTTCGCCATCGCGATTGGCGCTGGACTCGGCACTGGCAATCTCGCGCTGATGTTGTTGGCGGCCGTGCCAATTGCTGTGTTTGGCGTGTCGCTGTCGAAATGGCTCTCGACGATTATGGGAACGTTGCTGCGTCGAAAACGCGCGCGCGGTGAAACGGTCGTCGCGCTGATCGGCGTGATTGCAGGTCTCGGCGGTGCGCTCGCGGGCCAACTCGCGCCGATTCTGTTTCAGCACGTGGAGTCGCTTCGTTCTCTGCGTTGGACACCGCCGGGCG
>DATELP010000147.1:0-19640 GCA_035276425.1 Pyrinomonadaceae bacterium | reverse complement strand
GCTTACGTCACGATGACTAACGGTGTGGGGCCGGAATCGTTAAGAGCGTACCTGCTGGACCACTTGCCGGAAGAGATGCTGCCTTCGGCCTTCGTGCAGATGGAACGTTTGCCACGCACGTTGAACGGTAAGATCGATCGCAAGGCGTTACCTGAACTGCAAACGATTCGGGCCGAGCGCGAGATCGGCGATGCCGCTCCGCGTGGGCCGGTTGAAGAGATTGTCGCGGGAATCTGGTCTGAAGTGTTGAAACTGCCGACTGTTCGCCGCGACGACAACTTCTTCACTCTCGGCGGCCACTCGCTGCTCGTCACGCACGCGATCCTGCGAGTGCGCGACATTCTGAAAGTAGAGTTGCCGATTCGCAGTCTTTTTGAAGCGCCCACGGTCGTTGAGTTTGCGGAACTGATTAACAAACGTCTCAGCGAGGGATCGCAGCCGGAGTTGACCGCGATCGAGCGAGTCTCACGCGAAGGTGAACTTCCGCTCTCGTACGCACAGCAGCGGATGTGGTTCTTCGAACACCTCGCCGGCGGCAGCGCTTCCTTCCACATTCCGCTGGGAGTCAGATTAAAAGGACGGTTGAACCGCGAGGCGCTCGAACAAACCTTCAGCGAGATCATCCGCCGTCATGAAAGTTTGCGCACTGTTTTTCCAGCTATTGAAGATCGGCCGTTGCAGATCATTCAGGAGCCTGGTGAATTTCACCTGCCGACCGTGGATCTCAGCCGGTTATCAAAGGACGAGGCTGAACGTCAGGCGTTGCGGCTGGCGCAGGAAGAGACGTTGCGCCGTTTCGATCTCGCGCAAGGACCGTTAGTGCGGCCCACGCTGATGTGCCTGGCCGAACAGGAACACATCATCATCTGCACGATGCACCACATCATCGCGGATGGCCAATCGTTCGAAGTGCTGATTGCGGAGTTGAGTCAGATCTTCGCGGCCATGAGTGACGGCCAACCATCGCCACTTCCGGAATTGACCGTGCAGTATGTCGATTACGCGGCGTGGCAACGGCGCTGGTTGCAGGGCGAAGAACTCGAAACACGTTTGGCTTATTGGCGCGAGCAACTCACGGGCGTTCAGCGCATGAGTTTGCCGCAGCGTCAGACTCGGAAACGCGTGCAAGCTTTCACCGGCGCGCGACAAGACATCACTTTGTCGCCGGAACTGACCGAGAGCCTCAAAGAATTGACCCGCCGCGAAGGCTCGACGTTGCTGATGACGCTCTTGTCCGGGTTTGTGTTGTTGCTCAATCGCTACAGCGGCGATGAAGACATCGTGGTCGGCGCGACCTACGCGAATCGCGAACGGCCCGAAGCAGAGAAGGTGATTGGCATTCTCGCGAACACGTTGGTGCTGCGCGTGAATCTTGGCGCAGCCGAGAGTTTTCGCGACGTGATGCAGCGAGTCAGAGAAGTTTGTCTTGGCGCTTACAGCAACCAGTTAACACCGGAACTGCTGCGTGAAGATCTGGCCAGACGCGGCGAAGAACGAGACAGGCTGTTTGACGTGTGGTTTCAGTTTGAGCGTGAAGAACGCGAGAAGCTCGAAATGAAAGGGCTGGAGTGGGATTGGTACCGCGTCCACCAGCAGGAACCAAAGTTCGAGTTGTCGGTAATGCTTTCTGAAGTCAAAGACAAGATCGTGGGCTTGCTCGAATACGACACGGATTTATACGACGACGAAACAATGACCGAGATGGTGAAGACCTATCTCAAGTTGTTGGAAACAGCGGTGGCTAATCCTGACGGACGGATATGAGTTTCGAGAGCGTGCAACGGATGTTCAGCCGCACGGCCGCGGAGTTTGGGCCACGCGCCGCGATCGAACGCGGTGGCCGCCGCGTTACGTATGCGGAGCTCGAAACCGAGTCGAACCGGCTGGCGAATTACCTGCTCGAACACGGCGCGGGAAAGGGCGTGATCGTCGGTTTGTTGACCAGCGATCCGGCGCGAATCATCACCGCGATTCTCGGAGTACTGAAAGCGGGAGCCGTGTTCGTGCCGTTCGATCCCACGTTTCCTGATGGACGGCTGCGAGCGATGAGCGAACAGGTCGAGCCGCAACACTACGTGACGGAAAGGAAGTATCTCGACAAGCTGGACCAGTTGCACACCGGAGCGAAAGAGATCGTTTGTTTTGATGACGACGATTACGCGAGTTATCAACGCAGCGAGCATCCGAATGTAGCGAGTGACGAGGACGCGCCCTGCTCGATCTACTTCACTTCCGGTTCGACCGGGAAACCGAAAGCGATTCTCGGCAGGCTCAAAGGGATCGACCACTACATGCGTTGGGAGATCGCTGCTGTCGGCGCTGGACCAGGCACACGCGTAAGCCAGCTCGCGTCGCCGGCGTTTGATGGATTCCTGAAAGACGCGTTCGTGCCGCTGTGTTCCGGCGGGACGGTATGCGCGCCGGAGAGTCGAAGTCTGATTCTAAGCGCGACGCACCTCGCTGACTGGTTGGACATCGAGCAAGTCGAAGTGTTGCACTGCGTGCCGTCAGTCTTCCGCGCTTTGCTGAATGAAAATCTTGACAGCCGTTACTTCGAGGCAATGAAGTCCGTGGTTTTGGCCGGCGAGGCTTTGTACCCCGCGGACGTGAAACGTTGGATGGACATTTTCGGAGAGCGCATCAAGCTGCTGAACGTCTATGGGCCAACGGAAACGACGGTCTTGAAAGTCGCTTACGAAGTGAAAGCTGAAGACGTGGAACGGCCTTCGATACCGATCGGCAAACCCATCAAAGGCTCCGCTGTGATGCTCATCAATTCACGCGGACAGCTTTGCCACGGAGAAGCAGTCGGCGAGATCCACATTCGTACGCCGTATCGGTCGCATGGTTATTACGGCGCTCCGGAATTGACGAGCGAAGTCTTTATTCGCAATCCGTTCAGCGATGACCCGAGCGACATTCTCTACAAGACCGGTGACTACGGTCGGTTGTTGGAAGACGGAAACCTGGAGTTTCTGGGACGGCGCGACCAACAAGTGCAGGTCCGTGGTGTGCGAGTCGAGCTGGGCGAGATCGAAAACCTGTTACGCGGTCACGCGGCCGTCGCGGATGTCGCAGTGGTCGATCGTGATGACGCGGAGGGAAACAAGTTTCTCGTCGCTTTCATCACTGCGAACGATGGCACGAGCACCGCGCCGTTGCGGCAGTATCTGATGGAGCGTTTGCCTGAAGCGATGATTCCTTCGGCGATTGTCGATCTGGATCAACTGCCACGCACGCTCAATGGAAAAGTAGATCGCAAGGCTCTGCGGTCACTGGATCTTCAGCAACTCGAACCGGACGACGACGCGGGCGGGAGTTTGACGCCGATCGAGGAGATCGTGTCGGGCATCTGGTGTGAGGTGTTGCGGCTGCCCTCGATCGCGCGCAACGGAAACTTCTTCAATCTCGGCGGTCACTCGTTGTTGGTAACGCAAGTGCTGGCGCGTGTGCGCGAGTATTTGGGAGTGGAGCTGCCGATTCGGAGTCTCTTCGAAGCTCCGACGCTCGCCCAGTTTGCGAGGTCGATCGACGAGCAGATCAGTTCCGGAGAACGAAGTGAGTTGCCACCCATCACGCCGGTGTCCCGCGATGGCGCGTTGCCGTTGTCGTTTTCGCAACAGCGGATGTGGTTCTTCGAGCAACTGTCGAGCGGCACGAGCGCTTTCAATATCGCGTTGGGTGTGCGGTTAACGGGATCGTTGAACTTCGAAGCATTGGAACAGACGTTTAGCGAGATCATTCGCCGGCACGAAATTTTGCGAACGGTTTTCGCGGCTGGTGAGTCGGAACCGGTGCAGATCATTCAAGCGCCGGAACAGTTCGAACTGCGGTTGGTTGATCTTGGTTCGTTGACTCGCGACGAGGCGGAACGTCAGGCAGCGCGATTGGCCCAGGAAGAGATCCTGCGCGTGTTTGATCTACGCACGGGGCCGCTGGTGCGGCCGACGCTGCTGAAGATCGATGAAGAGGAACACATCATCATTTGCACGATGCACCACATTGTCGGCGATGGCCAATCGTTCGAAGTGGTGATCCTCGAAATGAGTCAGATTTATTCGATGTTCTGCGACGGACAACCTTCACCGTTGCTGGAACTGAGTCTTCAGTACGTCGATTACGCGGTGTGGCAGCGACAGTGGCTCCAGGGCGAAGAGTTGGAGAAACGGCTGGACTACTGGTGGCGACAGTTGGAAGACGCGCCGCACAAGCTTAGTCTGCCGCATCGGCGCGCTCGTCCGAAAGCGCAAGGGTTCAAGGGCGGTCGTCACGCGACGCATCTGTCGCCCGCGGAGACCGAGGCTTTGCGCGATCTTAGCCGCCGCGAAGGCATGACGATGTTCATGACGATGCTCTCCGGGTTTGTGTTGTTACTGAAGCAGTACACCGGCGATGACGACATCGTGGTCGGATCGGTTTATGGGAACCGTGAAAGAGCGGACCTCGAGCAGCTCATCGGAATCCTGAACAACACACTCGTGCTGCGGGTGAATCTGTCGGGCGCGGAAACGTTTGCCGACGTCATGAAACGCGTAAGGGAAGTTTGTCTCGACGCTTACACCTACCAGGTCCCGCCCGAGTTGATCAAGGAAGACATGGTGAAGCGCGGCGCGGAGCGTGAGCGCTTGTTTGACGCGTGGTTCCAGCTTGAGAAGCCGAGGCAGGAGCAATTCGACATGCGTGGTTTGTCGGTTACGCCGTACCACGAAGCGAACGAAGTCACGAGGTTTGAGTTAGCGCTCGGATTTATGGAACGCGACGGCGCTTTGTCCGGGGCAATCGAGTACGACGAGAACATGTTCACCACCGAGACCACGAGGCAGATGCTCGACGACTACGTGCAAGTGATGACGTTGATGGTCGCGAATCCCAACGGCGAGATCTCGACCGTCTCGCTAACCACCAACGACGAGATCGAACAGCTCAGTTCGAGCTTCGTCGCCAGCCTCGAGATCTAACAATACGTTAGCCAACGCTTTCAGCGTTGATACGATCTCTTTTGTTTAGTTCCCAGGGTTGTCGCAAGCTCCAACCTCTGGGCTGAAATTAGCGGACGCCTTCGGCGTTCAGGCAAGTGTCGCACATACGCCGAAGGCGTTCAGCGGGTATTGCAAACGAATTCACACACGAAGGCGTTCAGGAGCGCAGCGAAACGAATTCACACGCCGAAGGCGTTGACGAATTCCAGCCCGGGGTTGCTTCAACCCTGGGTAAGAGCAAAAAGAGAAAACACAACGCTGAAAGCGTTGGCAAAACGATCACAACTGGAAACCAGATGAGTTACGAGAGCGTGCAAGAGATGTTCAGCCGCATGGCGGCCGAGTTTGGGCCAAAGGCGGCGATCGATCGGGGTGGGCGGCAGGTCACTTACGCGAAACTGGAAGCCGAGTCTAACCGGCTCGCGAATTTCCTCCGCGAAAGCGGCGCCGGCAAAGGCACGATCGTTGGCCTGCTGACTGGTGAGCCCGAGCGCATCATCACCGGCATTCTCGGCGTGCTGAAAGCAGGCGCGGTGTTTGTTCCTCTCGATCCGACATTTCCCGAAGGCCGCTTGCGGACGATGAGCGAACAGGTCGAACCGCAGTGGTACGTGAGCGAGACGAAACATCTTGAGAAGTTGGACCAACTGCGCGGCAACCGCGAAGCGAAGATCATCTGTTTCGACGATAGCGAATTTCTGAATTACGGGCGCGTCGAACATCCCGGCGTGCCGAGCGATCCTGACGCGCCGTGTTCGATCTATTTCACATCCGGCTCGACCGGAAGACCAAAAGCGATCCTCGGCCGGTTGAAAGGAATCGACCAGTTCATGCGTTGGGAGATCGACGCAGTGAAAGCCGGACCGGGCACGCGCGTGAGTCAGCTAGCCTCACCGGCGTTTGATGGATTCCTGAAGGATGTGTTTGTGCCGCTGTGTTCCGGCGGAACGGTCTGCGCACCTGAAAACCGCGACATCATTCTGGACGCGTGGAGTCTCGCGGACTGGCTCGACGTCGAACAGGTCGAAGTTCTGCATTGCGTGCCGTCGCTGTTTCGCGCGTTGTTGAACGAGAACCTGAACAACCGTTACTTCGAAGCGATGAAGTCCGTCGTGATGACTGGCGAGCCGCTGTATCCTGCCGACGTGAAGCGCTGGCTCGACGTGTTCGGCGATCGCATCACGCTCTTCAACATCTACGGCACAACCGAAACAACGCTTTCGAAGTTCGCTTACCAGATTAAACCCGAAGACGTGGAACGTCCGTCGATTCCGGTCGGCAAGTTGATCGACGGCGAACCGACAATGGTGATCGATTCGCGCGGAGAGCTTTGCGGTCTCGGTGCGGTTGGCGAGGTCCATATCAGAACCGAGTTTCGCTCGCACGGTTATTACAACGAACCGGAACTCACGCGCCAGGTCTTCGTGCCGAATCCGTTGACGGGCGACCCGAACGATCTGGTCCACAAGACCGGTGACTTCGGCCGCATCCTCAAGGGCGGTGATCTCGAACACCTCGGCCGCCGCGATCAGCAAGTACAAATCCGCGGCGTCAGAATCGAACTCGGCGAGATCGAAAACCTGCTGCGCGCTCACGAAGCAGTCGCGGACGCGGCGGTGATCGACCGCGATGACGCTGACGGAAACCGTTTTCTGGTCGTCTACGTGACGATGAAAAATGGAACAGGTAGCGCGGCGTTGCGACAATATCTTGGTGAACGCCTGCCGCCGACGATGCTGCCCTCGGCTTTCGTCGAACTGGACCAACTACCGCGCACGCTGAACGGCAAGATCGATCGCAAAGCACTGCCGGCGCTCGAATCAATAAAGGCCGCTGAAGAAATGCAAGGCGGCAAGCTTACGCCGATCGAGGAGATCGTCGCGGGCATCTGGAGTGAAGTGTTGCGGTTACCTGAGATCGGTCGCAACGGCAACTTCTTCAACCTCGGCGGTCACTCGCTGCTCGTCACACAAGTGCTGGCTCGCGTCAGAGACTATTTAAAGATCGAGCTTCCGGTCAGAAGCGTTTTCGAGTCGCCGACTCTCGGTGAGTTTTCACAACTGGTTCAGGACCACATCAGTCACGGTCAGCAAAGCGAACAAACCACGATCGCTAAAGTCGAACGCGAGGCGGAAATGCCGCTCTCGTTTTCCCAACAGCGGATGTGGTTCTTCGAACAACTTTCAAGCGGGATGAGCGCCTTCAATATCGCGCTCGGCGTACGGTTTCATGGAGCGCTGAACTTCGAAGCGCTGGAGCAAACGTTCAGCGAGATCATTCGACGCCACGAAGGTCTGCGTACGGTTTTTCCGGAGTCGAAAGGACAACCAGTGCAGGTGATTCAGTCGCCGGGTGGTTTCAAACTGCCGATCGCTGATCTGAGCAAGCTGCCCGAGGAAGAGCGCGAACCGGAAGCTGCGCGAATCGCGCGCGAAGAAACGGTGCGCGTGTTTGACCTGGCAAAGGGACCACTGGTCCGGCCGACGTTACTGCGGATAAACGACGACGACCACATCGTGATCTGCACGATGCACCACATAATTGGCGACGGACAATCGTTTGAAGTGCTGATCGCGGAGATGAGTCAGATTTATTCAACGTTCATTCAGGGACGTCCTTCTTCGTTGCCCGAAGTGAGCGTGCAATACGTCGATTACGCCGCGTGGCAACGGCAGTGGCTTCAGGGAGACGAGCTCGAAAAGCGGCTCGCTTACTGGCGGACGCAGTTGGCCGACGCGCCGGAACGCATCAATCTGCCGCTCGCGCGCAGGCGTCCAAAGGTCCAGCAGTTTGGCGGGACGTTCCAACAGACTCAGTTATCGAAAGAGTTGAGCGTCGAACTGCGAGAGCTGACCCGGCGCGAAGGACTCACGCTCTTCATCACGATGCTCGCCGCTTACGTGTTACTGCTCAATCAATACACGGACGATGAAGACGTTGTCGTCGGCTCGGTTTACGCAAACCGCGAACGAGTCGAGGCTGAGAAAGTGATCGGTATTCTGGCTAACACGATCGTGTTGCGCGTGAACCTGATGGGTGCGCAAACGTTCAAGGACGTGCTGCGGCAGGTTCGACAAGTCTGTCTCGACGCCTACACCTATCAAGTATCGCCGGAACTGATTCGCGAGGACTTCTCGAAGCGCGGTGACGAGCGCGAGCGGTTGTTCGACGTCTGGTTCCAACTCGACACAGAGCACCAGGAACAACTCAGCATGAACGGGCTGGAAACGAGTTGGTACAGCGAGGGCAAGGAAGTCGCGAGATTCGAACTGTCGCTCACTCTTGCCGAACTCGAAGAAGGCATCACCGTGAAGATCGAATACGACGATGCGATCTTCACCGCGCAAACCACCGCGCAGATGCTCGAAGATTACGTCGCTCTGCTCAAACTGATGACCGCCGATCCCGAAAAGAACCTCGCGAGTATCGCACTGGCCAGTACCGCCGCTGTCGCCAACCTCGAAGTCTAAGCCACCAAAAGGCACAAGAGAGTAAAAGTCATGATTAAGACGGGCCAATTGGATCCGGAGCACAGCGTTCCGTTTGTGATCGAATACGAGTCCGGCAACGGGCGTCCTGAGTCAGGTTTACTCACCAACTGGTATCAGGAGAACCTCGAGTTCGTCGAACAAAAACTCATCGAGCATGGTGCGGTCCTGTTTCGTGGTTTCGAAGTCAACACTCCGGCTTCGTTCGCGCGGCTCACGCGATCGATCGCTCCCGGCTTACTGGATTGTCTCGACGACAATGGACCACGGACCAAGATCACGTCGGGCATTTACACTTCAACCGAGTATCCGGCCGAGTATCAACTCTCGATGCACAGTGAGTATGCCTATTCTCACAAGTTTCCCTCGCGTCTCTACTTCTGCTGCGTTGTCGAGCCCGGCAAGGGCGGTGAAACTCCACTCGCCGACAACCGGAAGATTCTGAAGCAACTCGATCCGCGGATCGTCGATGAATTCAGAAACAAGCGCATCAAGTATCTCCGCAATCTGCACGGCGGCAACGGCTTCGGACTCTCATGGCAAGCGGCTTTTCAAACCACGGACAAGTCAGCCGTGGAAGCTTACTGCCACGACATGAAGATCGATTACGAATGGAAAGCTGACGGCGGGTTGAGGTTGGAGAACACGTTTGACAGTGTGATCACACATCCGCAAACGGGCGAGGAAGTTTGGTTCAACCAGGCGCCGCAATTTCATCCTTCTGATTATCCGATGGACATCTACGAGTCGCTGCTCGAGTCGTTTCGCGACAAACAGGACGAGCTGCCACAGACATCGCTGTTCGGCGACAACACGCAGATCGAGATCGAGAAGTTGCAGCACATTCGCGACACGATGTTCAAACAAGCAACCGTCAATCCGTGGCAACAGGGCGACGTGGTGATGCTGGACAACGTGCTGGTTTGTCACGGGCGCATGCCTTTTTCAGGTCCGCGCAAGATCTTGTTGGCCATGACCGGCAATTAGTGCCACAAAAAAGCACAAGGAAGGTTGCTAATGCATTTTTACCTTTTGTGCTTCTTTGTGGCTGAAAATTCGGACTTTTAAGCCATGAGCTACGAGAGCGTACAAGAGATGTTCAGCCGCGTGGCGGCGGAGTTTGGACCGCAGACGGCGATCGAGCGGAGTGGGCGGCGTGTGAGCTACGCTACTCTCGAAGCCGAATCTAACCGGCTGGCGAATTTCCTGCTCGACGCCGGCGTCGGCAAAGGCACGATGGTTGGCCTGCTGTCCGGCGATCCGATCTACGTCATCACGGGCATTCTCGGTGTGTTGAAAGCCGGCGCGGTGTTTGTGCCGCTGGATCCGAGTTTTCCGGAAGGCCGTCTGCGCGTGATGAGCGATCAAGTGGCGCCGCGATGGTTCGTCAGCGACAAGAAGCAGTTGGAGAAGTTGGACCAACTGCTCGGTGAAGAGAATCGTGAAGCAAAGATCGTTTGTCTCGACGGTGAAGAGTACCTGAGTTATCAGAAGGTCGATCATCCGCGAGTAGCCAGCGATCCGGATGCGCCCTGCTCGATCTACTTCACGTCCGGTTCAACCGGCAGACCAAAAGCGATCCTCGGACGCTTGAAGGGTATCGATCACTTCATGCGCTGGGAGATCGAGGCTGTCGGCGCTCGGCCAGGCATACGCGTCAGTCAACTCGCATCTCCATGTTTCGACGGATTTTTGAAAGACATCTTCGTGCCGTTGTGCTCGGGCGGGACGGCCTGCGCACCGGAAAGCCGCGAAATACTTGCGGACGCGCCCCGGCTCGTCAAATGGATCGACGACATGCAACTCGAAGTCTTGCACTGCGTGCCGTCTGTGTTTCGCTCACTGCTGAACGAGAAGCTCGATAGCAATAACTTCGAAGCACTGCGTTACGTGGTGATGGCCGGCGAACCGTTGTACCCGGCTGACGTGAAGCGCTGGATCGAAACGTTCGGCGAGCGGATCAAACTCGTGAACATCTACGGCACGACCGAAACGAGCGTGGCGAAGGTTGCGTACGAAGTGAAGGCCGAAGACGTCGAGCGGCCCACAGTTCCCGTCGGCAAACCGATCAAGGGTTCGGCAATCATGCTGATGGATGTGGCTGGCAAGCCTTGTCGGCAAGGAACCGTCGGTGAGATCTACATTCGCACGCCGTATCGTTCGTTTGGTTACTACGGCGATCCCGAACTCACGAACGCAGTCTTTGTCCAGAATCCTTTCAGCCAGGACCCGAACGATCTCGTTCACAAGACCGGCGACTACGGAAGATTTCTCGAAGACGGCAACCTCGAATATCTCGGACGGCGCGATCAGCAGGTTCAGATTCGTGGCGTCAGAATCGAGCTCGGCGAGATCGAGAACCTGTTGCGTGCGCACGATGCCGTGGCGGACGTCGCCGTGGTGGACCGTAGCGACAACGAAGGCAACAAGTTTCTAGTCGCCTACCTCACGTTGACAAACGGCACCGGCAGCAATCATTTACGCGAATACCTCGCGCAAAAGCTGCCACCCGCGATGTTGCCCTCAGCGTTCGTCGAGATGGACGAACTGCCGCGTACTCTGAACGGCAAGATCGATCGCAAAGCGTTGCCGGCTTTAGAACTGACGCAGACTAAGCGCGACAACGGAAACGAAACGCTGAATCCGATCGAAGAGATTCTCGCGGGCATCTGGTGTGAGGTGTTGCGTTTGCCGTCGGTCAGCCGTGAGTCGAGTTTCTTCAACATCGGCGGTCACTCGCTGCTCGCGTCGCAGGTAATTCATCGCATTCAAGACATCTTCAAGTTTGAGCTGACGGTCCGCAGCATGTTTGAAGCGCCAACGCTCGGCGAACTGGCGGCAGTCATTCAGTCGAAGCTCAACGATGGCGATACCAGTTCGGCGGCGCCGATCGAACCAGTGACACGTGACGGCAAGTTGCCGCTTTCGTATGCGCAACAACGGTTGTGGTTTCAGGAAGAGCTCGCACGCGGCACGTCTACTTTCCACGTTGACCTCGGAATGATCCTCGATGGTCCAGTGAACTGGGCCGCACTCGAGCAAACGTTCAACGAGATCAGCCGCCGTCACGAAAACCTGCGCACGTCATTTCCGGTCATCGACGGCGAGGTGTTGCAGATCGTTCAGCCGTTCTCGCGGCTGACGCTACCGACCGTAGATCTCAGTCGCCTTAATGAAAACGAGCGCGAAGCGATCGACGCGCAGCTCGCCAATGCCGCGCTGGACCAACCGTTCGATCTGGAGACTGGTCCACTCGTCCGGCTCGAGGTGATTCGCCATTCAGATCAGAAGTACTCGGTGCTCTGCGTGTTACACCATATCGTTAGCGATGGCTGGTCGCGTGGGGTGCTAATCAGAGAAGTGACGGCGCTTTACCAGGCATTCGGCCGTGGCGAGCCGTCGCCGCTGCCTGAACTCAAGATCCAGTATGGCGATTACGCGGTTTGGCAACGAGAACGGTTACAAGGTGACAAACTCGAGCGCGAACTGGACTTCTGGAAAGAAGAACTGTCCGGCGCGCCTTTATTGCTCGATTTGCCGACCGATCGTCCGCGCCCGCCGGTCCAGACGTATCGCGGAGCGGCTGAATCGTTTGCGTTGTCGCCGGAGCTTTCGCAACAGTTGAAAGCTCTGAGTCAGCAGCAGGGAACGACGATGTTCATGTTGTTGCTGGCGGCATTTCAAACCCTGCTTCATCGTTACACCAACGAAGACGACATCGTTGTCGGCACGACGATCGCCAATCGCGAACGATCGGAGCTCGAGCCGTTGATCGGGTTCTTCGTGAACATGCTGGCGCTGCGCACCGATTGTTCCGGCAACCCGTCGTTCCTGGCATTGCTCGATCAAGTACGCAAAACGACGCTAAGAGCGTACGCGCATCAGACGGCGCCTTTTGAAGAGCTCGTTCGCGCGCTGCGGCCGAAGCGCAATATGGGTTACCTGCCGTTGTTCCAGGCGGTCTTCAGTTTTCACAATCAGCCGACGTTGACGGAGATGCAGCTTTCCGGGTTGACGCTGAGTGTGCCGAAGAGGGAAGTGACGACTTCGCAGATCGATCTTCTGCTCGATATGTTCGAGAGCAGCGATGGTCTACAGGGCGCGGTCCAGTACAACGCGGATCTTTTCGATCGGACGACAATCCTCCAGATGATGGCGCATTTTGAGAATCTTCTGGCCGCGGTCGCGATCGATCCCGAGCAACGGCTCCTCGATCTCGCGATGCTTAGTCTGACGGAGACTGAAGAGATCGCGGTCTGGAATCACACGCAAACTGCGTCGCTGCCTGAAACGTGCGTTCACGAACTGATCGCGGCACAAGTGAAAACCACGCCCGATGCGATCGCGGCGTCATTCCGCGGCAGTTTACTTACCTACGCGGAACTGAACCGCAGGGCTAATCAGGTTGCGCACTACCTGCACGAGCAAGGAATAAAGCCAGGAGACCTCGTCGGGATCTGTCTCGATCATTCACTCGAAGAGTTGATCGCATTGCTTGGGGTACTCAAAGCCGGCGCCGGTTACGTAGCACTCGATCCGGAGCATCCCCCGCAACGCATCGAATTCGCACTCACAGACGCAAACGTCGCGAAAAACGTAACGCAGGACAAACTCGCTTCCGACTGGTCCAACATCGCCGCACAGCCTGACAGCGATCTTCAGATAAACGTAAGTCCCGACAGTCTCGCTTACGTCATCTACACTTCAGGCTCGACCGGCCAACCAAAAGGCGCAGGCATCTCGCATCGTTCGCTCGTCAATTACGTTTCGTGGGCGAAAGACGCCTATCTGCGTGGTGAGAATCTCGCATTCGCACTCTACTCGTCACTCGCTTTCGACCTGACCGTGACGTCCATATACGTCCCGCTAATCACCGGTAACAAAGTCGCCATCTTCCGCCGCGACGCAAAGGATGCACTGCTCGAAGAAATTATCGCCGACGGTCAGGTTGGCGTGTGCAAGTTGACGCCGAGTCATTTGACGCTCATCAAAGACGTCGATAACCGGAAGAGCAGCATCAAGCGTTTGATTGTCGGTGGCGAAGCGCTGGGAACTGAGTTGACGCGGCAAGTGGTCGAGAGCTTCGGCGGCGACGTTGAAATATTCAACGAGTATGGACCAACCGAAGCGACTGTCGGTTGCATGATCTACCAGTTCGATCCGCTCAACGACACGCGCGCGAACGTACCCATCGGCCGGCCGGCGGCGAACGTAAATCTCTACGTGCTTGATAAGTGGCTCCAACCCGTGCCGGTAAATGTCACAGGCGAACTGTTCATCGCGAGTCCCGGTTTGGCCCAGGGTTATCTAGGACGTCCTTCGCTGACCGCGGAAAGATTTATTCCGAATCCGTACTCGCCCGGACAGCGAATGTATCGCACTGGCGATCTGTGCCGCCGTTTACCGTCAGGCGATCTCGAATACCTCGGCCGCGAGGACGAACAGGTCAAGTTTCACGGCTATCGAATCGAAACCAACGAGATTCGCTACGCCTTGAAGAAGCATCCGCAAGTCAGAGACAGCGCGATCGTGGTTACCGAAGACAAGCACGGTCACAAAGTGATGATCGCCTACTACGTTTCGCGCCTGCCTTTGGAAGCCGCGCAACTCCGCGAGTTTCTGCTGGAACACCTGATCGCCGACACGATCCCGAACTTCTTCGTACACCTAAGCAAGCTGCCGCTGACGCTCAACGGAAAGATCAACTACGACGCGCTTCCTTCACTCGAAGAAGCAAAGCAAAAGCAGCAGCGCACTTACACCGCGCCGCGCACGCCGCAGGAAGTCAGTCTGGCGTCGATCTGGTCGGAAGTGTTGACGCTCGAACGCGTCGGCGTCGAAGAAAACTTCTTCGACCTCGGAGGACATTCCCTCCTAGCGGCCCAAATCATTCATCGCATCAATCAAACCTTCGAAATCGATCTGCCGATGCGGGTGATATTCGATCAACCGACTATCGCCGGTCTCGCACTGTCAATTGAAGAGGCGCTCATAGAAAAGCTGGAGGCAGTTTCATAATGACGAATCACGACAACGGCAACGGTAACGGTAATTATCAACCGGCTGCGAAACTCTCACGCCGGGCCAAGAAGGGCCAGGTGAACATCATCGGCATCTCAGCCGGATACCACGATTCCGCTTGCGCTCTCGTGCAGGATGGCGTGCTGGTGGCCGCGGCTCAGGAAGAACGCTTCTCGCGCGTGAAGAACGATCGCTCATGGCCCGTGAAAGCATTTCTTTACTGCTTGCAAGAAGGCGGCATCACGATCGCGGACGTTGATTGCGTTGGCTACTACGAAGATCCTTACCTGAAACTCGGCCGGCAGATCTGGATGGGGTTCATGCCAAACCTGCCGCAGTCGCGTCGTGATGCGATCCTCGATCGATTGTCGCGAACGCCGCCGCAGCAGATGATCTCGGACATCCTCGGCTACGACGGCCGCGTGGAGATGTTCGATCATCACCTTTCACACGCCGCCAGCAGTTATTACTTCTCCGGTTTCGATGAGTCGGCCATTCTGACCGTTGACGGTGTCGGCGATTGGGCCACCACGACCTACGGTTATGGCAAGGGCGCACATATAGAGCGGTCCGAGCAAGTGGATTTTCCCGACTCGCTCGGGTTCTTCTACAGCGCCATCACCGGCTATCTCGGGTTTGAAGTTAACGAAGGCGAATACAAAGTGATGGGTCTCGCGCCTTACGGCGAGCCGGAATACGCAGACAAGATTCGCAAGCTGGTCGAGATTACGTCAGAAGGTCAATACCGCCTCAACATGAAGTACTTCGGTTTCCTCAATGAAGACCGCATGTACACGCAGGAGTTGGTCGACCTTTTGGGCCAACCGCCGCGCGAAGCTGAATCGGATCTCACGCAGTATCACATGGACGTCGCCAAGAGCGCGCAGGTGGTGCTCGAAGAAATCCTGCTCGAAAAGACTCGTTACCTGCACTCGAAACACCCGAGCGACAACCTGTGTATGGCCGGTGGCGTGGCGTTGAACGTGGTGGCGAATGGACGTTGTCTTCGCGAAGGTCCGTTCAAACGTCTCTTTGTACAACCCGCGGCTGGTGATGCCGGTGGCGCTGTTGGCGCGGCCGCATTGGTCCACGTGCGAGTGACTGGCGAACCGCCGGTCGTGAAGCAACTCGAGAACGTTTATCTCGGACCAGCGAATTCAGTGTCGGATGCTTATCGCTTCCTGAAAGTCTCTTCAGCCAAGTTTCACGACTTCCGCGACAAGGAAGATGAGCTGATCAGTTTCACGGCCAACGCACTGGCTGAAGGAAAAGTGATCGGCTGGTCGCAGGGACGCATGGAGTTTGGACCGCGAGCACTCGGCGCCAGATCGATTCTCGCGGATCCGCGCCGGCCTGAGATGCGCGACAAGATCAACGCGCTGGTCAAGATGCGCGAAGCGTTTCGCCCGTTTGCGCCGGCTGTCCTCGAGTCGGAATATCAAAACCACTTCGCACTCGACCACTCCTCGCCGTTCATGCTCGAAACCTGCGACGTGATCTCGGAGATCGATCTGCCGTCCATCACGCACATCGACGGATCGGCACGTATTCAGACGGTCAATGAAAACTCGAATCCGCGTTTTGCGAAGTTGCTGGCGGAGTTTTTCCGGCTCACCGGTTGCCCGATCATCCTGAACACGTCCTTCAACGTTCGCGGCGAGCCCATTGTGTGTACACCAGTCGACGCGGTTCGCTGTTTCAACCGTTGCCAGATCGACATGCTGGTGCTTGAAGACTTCGTGCTCGAGCGATCCGGTATCCCGTCCTTCTGGGAAGGCTTGGGCCATTTCGCGGGCAAGACGCTGCCGGTGCCGGATGCCAGCCGAGTGGTCGAACACTCGGTCTACACAATGCTCTAAATCAAGGGAAAGAGAGTTCACGTTTATGGAACGTCCGCCTGAGTCTTTGAAATCCTTTGCCGACCGCATCGCACAAGCCGCAGCCTCCGAGGAAGCGGACCAGTTAGTTCGCCTGCTCCGAATCGCCGGCTTGACGGGAGAAATCGCAAACCGGCCCAAGCATTATGGAAGTGAAGACGCTCCGACGAGCGTTCGCGCGGCCGAGCCGGGCGTAGCGCCGAGCCAGTCGCGGCTCATCGGGATTTGGGAAAAGAGAACAGAGAACGGAAAGACCAGCTTCGTACGCGGGCTGGATACGATCGATACGTGGCACTTCTGGGCCAACATCGGACGCATTGAGCCCAAGGGTTCGAAACTGCGCGTGTTGTACATCGGCGAGTCGGTGGCCCGCGGCTATCTCTACGATCCGGCTTACACACCGGCGATGGCTTTACAGACGATGCTCGAAGAGCAGTACGGCAAGGACCAGGTCGAAGTGATCGATCTGGCGCGCACAAACCTCAGCTTCGAGATCAGAGAGCTCTCACTGGCCGCGCTCCAACTCGAACCGGACATCGCCGTTTTCTTCGCCGGTAATAACTGGGACAAAAAGACGTCGCTGCCGACGTTTTCCGATCTCGCCAACATGAACAAGGCGATCGAGACCGAAGGCATGGCCGGTGTGAAACGAGTGGCTGACGAGTACATCGAGAGAACTGCGCGAACGATCGTCACCGACGTACTCTCGGAATACAAGAAGGCCGGAATCCCCGTCGTCTGGATCATTCCCGAGTTCAATCTCTACGACTGGCGCGAGCCGTTTACCAACGCCCCGTATCTTTCAGACGACCGTAACCGCGACTGGATCTTCGCGATGAAGGAAGCGCGGAAGGCTTTCGATGACGGCGACTACACCAGGGCAGAACAGCAGGCCGCAAAAGCAGTCGAGTTGGACGAGGGAACCACAGCCGCGCCGTATTACATCCTTTCCGAGTGCCGCGAAAAAGCGGGCGACATCGACGGCGCACGGAAATGCCTGGAGAACGCGCGCGATGCGCAAAGCTGGGATGGTTCGATCATGTACATCCCCAAGAATTACGAACTCGCCCAGCGAACCCTGCGCGAACAACTACCGAAATACGACGTGCAAGTCGTGGATATGCCGCTCGTGTTCAAGCAGTATCTGAACGGCGGAATACCGGGCAATCGAATGTTCGTGGACTACTGTCACATGACCAGCGAAGGCATTCAGATCGCGATGGGCCATGCGGCGTCGTGTGTGCTGCGAGCGTTGAAGGGAATCGAGCAACCGTGGCACACGCTCATCGGCGAGCACACCGCGCCTTCGCCGGAAACAGAATCCGAGGCTTCGTTCCTGGCCGCGATTCATAACGCGCACCGCTATCAACGATTTCAGATGGTTCGTCATTTCTGTGCGCGCGCACTCCAGCATTCGAAACACATTGCCGAGATCATGCTCAATTATTTGGAGCTACAGGTGCAGCACAAAGCTCCGTTGCGCATGAGTGAAGCAGAATTGCAGATCTTCAATCTAGGATCACCGCTGATCCGTCACTACCTGTTTCGCAATAACGACAAGCGGCTCGACAAAGTGCTGCTCACGTCAATCGTGGACGCACTCGAAGAAGAGGGAATCCCGGCGCGTGAACGGCTCGAACAACTCTATCGCGAGGAACACAGCACGAGAGTCGACGAAACTAATCTGCTGCATCCTTTCTACATTCAGTCAGCGGATCAGCCGCACGAGTTGGAAGCACTATGCTGGCCGCTGGCGCGCGTGGATTACGATCCCCGTTACTACCGCGCCTACTGGCCTGAATCGAAGTTTGTTTTCATCGGCGAGCAGGGAAACGCAGTTCATCTTTCCATGAGCGCCCGGTTGTCGAAATACGCGGACGACGAAGGCAGGATCACGCTCGACTGCAACGGCAAGCCGCAAGTGGAAATGAACGTCACTAAGGAATGGACTGCATGGACCATCACGATCCCCGGTGACGCGATTCACGACGGCGTCAACGAGATTGAAATACATTGGCCCATCCCCGAAAAATTCCGCACCGAAGAAGCGCTCGCCGAAGTGATGAGCAAACTCTGTCAGTTGAAGTATCCCGAATACTATCCAATCTTTGGTGAGATTCACGTGTTCACTGCTTCGAACGCAGCGGAAGTCGCGGAAACTCCTCACGAACTGATGGAAGTCGCTGTCTCTCAGGCCGTGGCTTAAACAATCGCCCTCGCTACTCAAGGAAAAACAGATGGGTTCGAAACTCGATTGTATAGTCATCGGGTATAACGAGCTTCCCTTTGACCAGTACGAAAGTTTTCTCCGCAAGTACGGAGAGAACACTGAAGCCTATCGCGATCTGAAGTTCAGTTTCGTCGATCTGGGTGACAGGAAACTGGACTACGTCGGACTAATGAATCACGTTGGTTCGCTCGCCGGCGGCAGCAACGGCTCCAGTCCTGCTGAAGCATACAAGTCTGGTGATATTCCAAACCTGGCGGCCGCGTATCTCACGACGTTTCTCAGGAGACGAGGTTTTGAAACGCAGTACATCAACCTCTTTCAATATGAGAAACAGCGCCTGATCGATTTTCTGGCGGAAGACCCGTACTGCGTTGCGATCACGACCACGTTCTACGTCGTCAACTTGCCGGTTAACGAAATGGTGGAGTTCATCCGGCAACACAACAACAAAGTGAAGATCGTTGTCGGTGGACCGCTGATCTCAAATCATCACCGGCATAATGGCGGCGAACAGTTTGCGACGGCGGTTGAGGACATCGGCGCGGATATCTACGTGATCGAAGGTCAGGGCGAGTTGACGCTCGCGCGCGTTGTCGATTGCCTCAAGAGTGGCGGCGACCTGAGTTCTGTTCCGAATCTCGCTTACCTGGAAAACGGCAAGCTGCGGCGCACAAGCGTCGTCGTGGAAAACAACTCGCTGGATGAGAACGTGATCGACTGGGGCGGCTTTCCCGAACTGGCGCTTGGACCAACCATCCAGACTCGAACCGCACGCAGTTGCGCTTTCAAGTGTTCCTTCTGCAACTATCCGACGCGTGCCGGAGCACTAACACTCGCCAGTCTCGAAACCATCGAACGAGAACTCGATTCGATGATGCAGCTCGGCAATGTCACCAACGCGGTCTTCATCGACGACACTTTCAACGTTCCGTTTCCGCGCTTCAAAGAGATTTGCCGGATGATGATCCGAAAGAAATACAACCTTAACTGGTTCTCGTATTTTCGCTGTAGTAACTCAGACGAAGAGGCGATCGATTTGATGGCC
>DATELP010000146.1:0-12650 GCA_035276425.1 Pyrinomonadaceae bacterium | reverse complement strand
TCGCTCCTGGTCCAATCGCCGACACGGAAGGCATGAAGCGACTCGTGCCGGAGCCGGTGAAGGAGCGGATACGCAAGACTGTTCCGCTTGCTCGTTTCGGACTCATCGCCGACATCGAGAAGGCCGCGTTGTTCATCTGTTCCGACGCGGCGAGTTATATCAATGGCGTGGTGTTAGTTGTCGACGGCGGCCAGTGGCTCGCCAGCAATAAGCTCGTCGGCTAGAAGAAAATGCTCGATCTGCAACCGGCAAATTTTGAGGCGTTTGAGCGCGAGGCGGGGCAGGGCAATGTCGTGCCTGTCGTGCGCTCGGTGCTCGCGGATCTGCACACGCCGGTCGGCGCGTTCATGCGCATCGCCGGTAACTCGCGGTATTCGTTTCTGCTGGAATCTGTGGAGGGCGGCGAACGCATCGCGCGTTATTCGTTCCTCGGCGTGGACCCGGAGATGGTTGTACGCGGGCAGGGATTTCAAACGTTCGTCGAGCGCAACGGCGAGACCGAGTCGTATCCAATCATGGCGACCGAATGGGTGCGCGACTACTTTCGCCAGCGCTCACTCGCGCGCCGTCCGGGACTCGTGCCTTTTGCAGGCGGCGCGGTTGGTTATGTCGGCTACGATGCGGCGCACTGGTTTGAACCTGCTCTCCGAGACGATGGAACGCAGCCGCTCACTGGTCCAACAGACGCGCTCTGGATGTTCTATCGCACGGTGATCGCTTTCGATCGCGTCAAGCAGCGGCTGGAGATTGTTTCGATCGTCCTGACCGAAGAAGCCGAAGGCAGTCACGAACGTTTGCAACAGCTTTACGACGACGCGGTCGCACGCACACTGGAGATCGAAAAGTCGATCTTTGAAGCCGATTCACTGCCGGCGCGGCCGCCGATACGCAGCGACACTTCGAAGCACATTTCGTTGCAGTCCAACTGGACCAGGCGTGCTTTCGAAGACGGCGTGCGCCGCGTGAAGGAATACATCGCCGCCGGTGATTGTTATCAGGTCGTCTTGTCGCAGCGGTTCTCGGCGAAGTTCACCGGCGAAGCGTTGCAGATCTATCGCGCACTCCGCGCGATCAATCCTTCGCCGTACATGTTCTTTCTGCGCGCCGGCGAAGAAACGGTGATCGGCGCGTCGCCCGAGATGCTCGTGCGTTGTCATGGTCAACGGCTCGACTATCGCCCGATCGCGGGCACGCGCAAACGCGGCGCGACCGAGACTGAAGACTGGATGCTGGGCGAGGATCTGAAAACTGACGAGAAAGAAGTCGCGGAGCACATGATGCTCGTCGATCTCGGCCGTAACGATCTCGGACGTGTCTCGGATTACGGTTCGGTGAAGGTTGAGAACCTGATGACGGTCGAGCGCTACTCGCACGTGCAGCACCTCGAGACGACTTTGCGTTCGCGGCTGCGCGACGGTCTCGATCGGTTCGACGCGTTGGCGTCCTGTTTCCCTGCTGGAACCGTGACCGGCGCGCCGAAGATTCGCGCGATGGAGATCATTCGCGAACTGGAACCGGATCGGCGCGGCATTTACGCGGGTTCTGTTTTGTATCTCGACTACGCCGGCAATCTCGATTCGTGCATCGCGATCCGCACGATCGTGTTGCGCGATGGTGAAGCGTCGGTCCAGGCGGGCGCGGGCATCGTTGCCGATTCAGTTCCCGAACATGAATATGCAGAGACTGTGAACAAAGCACGCGCGATGTTTCGCGCGATTGAAATGGCGGAGAGGGGATTGTGAAGTACTTAATTGGTTTTTTCTTAATCTCGTTTTTATCGCTTCCACAGGAAGCCCCAAAGAAGACGAATGCTCGCACTACCGCGGTTGAAGCGTCCGACCCGTTCGATGGCGCGTCGGTCGAGAAACTGGGCAGCCAGTGCGTAACACTCGAAACCGAAGCGGGCGTGATCGAGATCGCGATGATGCCGGAGGTTGCACCCGAAGCAGTCAGAAACTTTCTGAACCTCTCAGCCACCGGCGCATACGATACGACTGTTTTCAGCCGCGTTGTGCCCGGCTTCGTGATTCAAGGCGGCGATCTGCAAACGAGTGCGAAGTGGGGCGCCGAACTCGCGAAACGCACGATGCACCGTTTGCCCGACGAGCCGGGCCTCGTCAAACACGTTCGCGGGATCGTGTCGATGGCCCGCACGAACGAACCAAACAGCGCGACCACGCATTTCTTCATTCTCGTGCGCGAGGCGCCACATCTCGACAGCAAGTTTGCTGCGTTTGGCACTGTGACGAAAGGGATGGAAGTAGTTGACGCGATCAACCAGGCGCCGGTCGAGGGTGAAAAACCAGAGAAGCCGGTGAAGATTACTCGCGCAACTGTAGCGACATGCAAAAAGTAACTTCCGTATTCGTAATCATCGTTTGTGTTCTGCTGCTTAGCGGTTGCGCGAATGCTGACCGGCAGGCGGCTCCTGACGCGGCGAAGCAGGTACTGAAGCTGCGTGGCTATGAGTTTGACGAGAAGAGTTTCTTTGCGGCGGTGCAGGCGCGCGACATGATGGCGATCAACGCGTTCTTCGACGCCGGGATCAATCCGAACGCGCAGGACAGCGACGGCCGCACCGTGTTGATCTCCGCCGCGGCGCGTGGCGACCTTCAGGTCGTGAACGCGTTGCTATCGCGCGGCGTCGATCCGAACGTGAAAGACAAGCGCGGTTACACGGCGATCAGTCATGCGATTGAAGCGATGTGGGAAGACGTTGTCGATGCGCTGCTAGCTAGTCCCCGTTTGGATCCGAACGCGCGCGGTTTGAACGATCGACCGGCGCTGATGGCTTACGTTTGGCGCGACAACAAGGATCGAGTTGAAAAGCTGCTGGCGCGCGGTGCGGATGTGACGTTGCAGGATAAAGACGGCGACACGGCGTTGCACGGCGCGGGACAAACAGGCAACGTCGAGGTCATCCGCATGCTGCTCGACAAGGGCGCGGATGCGAACGCGAAAAACAAGCAAGGCGGTACGCCGTTGATGTGGGCCGCGGTTTTTGGACACGAAGAGGCCGCGCGTTTGTTGTTGAGCCGCGGTGCCGACGCGTCCTTGAAAGATAACGATGGGATTACCGCTGCTGAATGGGCGGCGCGCAACAAGCGCGACAACGTAGTGCAGCTTTTGAGAGGCAGGCGCTGATGCTGCTTGTGATCGATAACTACGATTCGTTCACTTACAACCTCGTGCAGTATCTCGGCGAGTTGGGTGAGAAGGTGGAAGTGCATCGAAACGATCGCATCACGGTGCAGTACATCGAATCGGAGTTGCGGCCTGAGCGGATTGTGATCTCGCCTGGACCAGGCACGCCGGATGGAGCGGGGATCACGTTGGAAACGATCGCGCGCTTTGCGGGGAAGGTGCCGTTGCTGGGTGTTTGTCTTGGTCATCAGGCGATCGGGCAGGCGTTTGGCGGGCGTGTGATTCGCGCGCCGGAGTTGATGCATGGTAAGGCGTCGGAAGTGATACATGACGGCAAGACGATCTTTGCAGGGTTGACGGAGCGCTTTGAGGCGGGACGGTATCACTCGTTGATCGTGGAGAAAGAGTCGTTGCCTGCGTCGCTGGAAATCTCCGCGCACACGGCGGACGGCGTGATCATGGGACTGCGTCATCGTGAGCTGAAGGTTGAGGGGGTGCAGTTTCATCCGGAGTCGATTCTGACGTCTGAGGGTAAGCAACTACTGGCTAACTTTTTGAAGGTTTAGCCACAAAGAGGCACAAGAAGCACAAAAGTGGCTGAGCCGTTAACAGGATTTATTGCGCGTCTCGTTCGCCGCGAAGATCTGAATCGCGACGAGGCGGAACAGTTGCTGGAGTCGTTGCTCGACGCTGAGGCGACGGACGCGCAGATCGCGGCCGCGTTGGTTGCGCTTGCGGCAAAAGGTGAGACGGTTGAAGAGTTGACAGGGATGGCGACGGGGCTGCGTGCGCGCGCTGTGCGCGTCAGTTCGTGTCATTCGTGTTTTATAGATACGGCAGGCACGGGATCGAGTCGCGCGAAGACTTTCAACATCTCGACCGCGGCGGCGTTTGTGATTGCGGGGGCGGGTTTGCCCGTTGCGAAGCACGGCAATCGCGCGGCGAGCAGCAAATCAGGCAGCGCCGATCTGTTGAGCTCGTTGGGTGTGAATGTGTCGGCGATACCGCTGGTATCGGAAAGCGCGCTCAACGAGATCGGGATCTGTTTCATGTTTGCGCCGCTCTATCACGGCGCAACCGCGCGGGTCGCCGGCATTCGCCGCCAGCTCGGGATTCACACGACGTTCAATCTGCTTGGACCATTGAGCAATCCGGCGGGCGCGCCACGGCAGATCATTGGCGTGTGGCGTAAGGATCTCGCGGAGCGATTGGCGCGTGTGTTGGCGGCGCTCGGAACGGAACACGCGTGGGTGGTCCATGGCGACGACGGTTTGGATGAGATCACGCTCGCGGGAAAGACGCACGTTGCCGAAGCGCGTGGTGGTGAAGTGAGAACATTCGAGATCGCGCCGGATGATTTTGGTTTCGACGCTGCGTCGCTGGATCATTTACGCGGCGGCGACACGGAAGCGAATGCGGTGATTGTTCGTGCGGTGCTCGAGCGGAAGCGTCACGATGAAGCGCGAAAGCTCGTGATTGTGAACGCGGCGGCAGCGCTGCTGCTCGGCGGCGTCGCGGACGATCTGCGTGACGGCGCGCGCCGGGCGGCTGAGGCGATTGACAGTGGGGCAGCGTTAGCGAAGTTGGAGCGTTTGATTGCAGCCACAAACTAAAAATTCGATGAGTGTCCTGTCGCAAATCATTGCGAAGAAACGCGAGCGCGTGGAAGAAGCTAAGCGAGCGGTTCCACTTGAACGATTGCGAAGCGAGGCGCTGGCGAAACGGGAGCGAGCGACATCGCACGCGTTACGGCGTGCTTTGGAGAACGATGGGATCAACATAATTGCGGAGTTCAAACGGCGTTCGCCTTCGAAAGGCGTGATTCGCGCCGATGCGGACTTACAACAGATCGTACGCAGCTACCAGGCCGGTGGCGCAGCGTCGATCTCAGTCTTAACAGAACAGGATTATTTCGACGGATCCTTAGCTGATCTTGAAGCTGTGAAGACGTGTGTTGAATTGCCCGTGTTGCGAAAGGATTTTGTCTTTGATCCCTATCAGGTTTATGAAGCGGCGGCAGCGGGCGCGGATGCGGTTTTGCTGATCGTAGCGGTGCTGGACGACGATCAGCTCAAGTCGTTGCGGCTTTTAATAGAAGAGTTGGGAATGGACGCGCTCGTCGAGGTGCATAATTCAGAAGAAATGGATCGGGCCGCTCGCTGTGGAGCGAAGTTGGTTGGCGTTAACAATCGAGACTTGCGTACATTCGAAGTGACGCTGGACACATCATTAGAACTGGCGAAGCTCGCGCCTAAAGGGACGTTGCTAGTCAGCGAGAGCGGATTGAATCATGGTGCAGAGTTGCAACGACTAAGGGAACACGGATTTCACGGATTTTTAATCGGCGAATCGTTGATGCGTGCGCATTGTCCGGAAGCTGCGCTGCGGGATTTAAGAAATGACCGTAGTTAAGATTTGCGGGATTACCAATCTTGCCGATGCGCTGGCCGCGGTCGACGCGGGCGCTGATGCGCTCGGCTTCAATTTCTATCGGCCGAGCCCGCGTTACATCGCGCCGGCGGACGCGCGCAAGATCATCGATCAACTTCCGGAGTCTGTTCTCAAGGTCGGCGTGTTCGTCAACGAAGGGCTTCATTCCGTCGTACACATCACAGCGGAAGCGGGCCTGTCCGCAGTCCAGCTTCACGGCGATGAATCACCTGAATACTGCCGCGAGCTCGCAGGAACCTTCGTTATCAAAGCCTTCGGCGCGGGAGACAACCTGCACTTTGAAGCCTACGACGTCGATGCGATCATGCTCGACACGAAAGACGATCTGCTGCACGGCGGCACCGGCCGCACGTTTGACTGGTCGATCGCGCAACGCACCAATCAGTCAGTGCCAAAACTCTTCCTGGCGGGCGGTTTGTCGCCGGAGAACGTCGCGGAAGCAATCGCGACCGTGCGACCGTACGCGGTTGACGCGTGCAGTTCGCTCGAAGAACGTCTCGGCAAAAAGAACCACGCGACGCTGCGTGCGTTTGTGGAGGCGGTTCGCAGTGTCGCGCCTTGATGCCACAAAAAAGCACAAAAGGCATAATGTGTTCACGAAAATTCATGCTGGTTCTTGTGCCTCTTTGTGGCACGGAGTAGCCTCTACAGGTTTGTTTATGACTGCGCAGGCTGAAAAAAGAAATACTGCAAAATTATCCGACCGTGCGCGCGGGCGTGTGTTGCTGATTGCCGACGACGATCAGGCGCGGTTTGTGGAAGCTGTCACGGCGCGGGGCATGAGTGTGGTCGGTGTGGCGAACGGCGCGGCAGCGTTGGTTTCGTTACAACGGTCGCGTCCGCATCTCGTGGTCGCCAATCCATCCGCGCGCGGGTTGAGAATCCGCGAGCTGGCAAAAATGCTGGCGCAGTCAGACGACGGAATCCCGCTGGTGCTTGCGGGCTCGCAACCGGCCACGCTCGACATTCGGCAGGCTGCGTTGCGCGAAGGTGCTTTTGACTATTTCGAATTGCCGCTGGAATTTGAACTGCTGCTCGAACGAACCCAGCAGCTCGTCGCATTGCGACAAAAGATCGATCAGCTTCGATCGGATGCGGATTTGGATTCGTTGACCGGACTCGCGAATCGGCGTCGTTTTCGTGTTGCGTTGATGCGAGAAGTTGAGCGCTGGCGGCGTTATCGAGTGCCGTGCTCGCTGTTGATGCTGGACATCGATCATCTGAAACGCATCAACGATCAGTTCGGACATCCCGCCGGCGATGCTGTCATTCGACAAATTGCGCAGACGCTGAAAGACGTTTCGCGCGACAACGATACGGCTGCGCGACTCGGCGGTGAGGAGTTTGCGCTGTTGCTGGCGGGTGTCGAATTGCAAAAAGCGGCAGTTGCGGCAGAACGTTTGCGAAGTGTGCTGAGCGGCAAGCGTGTTGATGGAATTGGAGCGGTGACCGTGAGCATCGGCGTCGCGAGTTGTCCTGAAAACGCGACTTCGGAACGAACGCTTTATTCCGCAAGCGACAGTGCGCTTTACGTATCGAAAAACTCCGGAAGGGATCGCGTATCGGTCGCGCCACCGCTTCAGGAAAAATTGCCGGGCGTGATTTAGAGATGCAGCCTGATTCATTTGGTCACTGGGGCAAGTACGGCGGACGCTTCGTTCCGGAAACACTGATGGCGCCGCTCGAAGAACTGACCGACGCTTATCTTTCCAGCCGCGACGACGAATCCTTTCAAACAGAACTCCAGGACTTACTCGCTAATTACGCCGGCCGCCCGACGCCTTTGTTTCACGCCGCTCGACTCACCGAGCACTGCGGCGGTGCGAAGATTTATCTCAAACGCGAAGACCTGCTGCACACTGGCGCGCACAAGATCAATAACACGATCGGTCAGGTGTTGCTCGCGCGGCGCATGAACAAGCGGCGCATCGTTGCGGAGACCGGCGCGGGTCAGCACGGCGTTGCGACAGCGACAGTGTGCGCGTTGTTTGGTTTGGATTGCGTGGTCTACATGGGCGCGGAAGACATGCGGCGCCAGGCGTTGAATGTGTTTCGTATGCAGTTGCTCGGCGCGGAGGTGCGCGAGGTAAACGCGGGGTCACGCACGTTGAAAGACGCGATTAACGAAGCGTTGCGCGATTGGGTCACGAACGTCGCGGATACTTATTATTTGTTGGGCAGCGCGCTTGGACCACATCCGTACCCGTTGATGGTGCGTGATTTTCAAAGCGTGATCGGACACGAAGCGCGCGCGCAGATTCTCGAGGCAGAGGGTCGTCTGCCGGACGTGCTCGTGGCGTGCGTTGGTGGTGGTTCGAATTCGATTGGTCTGTTTTACCCGTTCCTGAATGATGAAACGGTGCGGATGATCGGCGTCGAGGCGGGTGGCAGTGGTGACGAATTGGGCCAACATGCGGCGCGTTTTAATGCGGCGGGCGGCGGGCGTCCGGGCGTGTTGCAGGGAACGATGAGTTACGTGTTGCAGGACGCGAATGGACAGGTGGCGGCGACGCATTCAGTTTCCGCCGGTTTGGATTATCCGTCGATTGGTCCGGAGCACGCGTGGCTGCACGACTCGTACCGTGTTGAATACAGTTCGGTGTCTGATGCGGAAGCGTTGGAAGCGTTTCAGCTTTTATCGCGGCTGGAAGGGATCATTCCGGCGCTTGAATCGTCGCACGCAGTGGCGCATGCGATTAAGGCGGCGCGCGCGTTGCGGCGCGATCAGACGATGATCGTGAATCTTTCCGGGCGCGGCGATAAGGACATTAATTCGGTGCGCGAACAGTTGGAGTTGGAGTCGTAAACGCTTGGGACGAATTGATGCAGCTTTTAGTGAGTTGAAGCGGCAGGGCAAGAAGGGTTTCATTCCGTTTATTACCGCGGGAGATCCTAATCTCGAAACAACGCGGGAGCTGCTGATCGAACTGTCTGGCGCGACTGTTATTGAGCTCGGTGTGCCGTTTAGCGATCCGATGGCTGATGGGCCGGTGATTCAGCGTTCGTCGGAGCGGGCGCTAAAGCACGGCATCGGGGTAGGGGATATTTTGCAGCTTGTCGCAAGCGTGCGGCGCGAGATAGAAACACCGATCATTCTTTTTAGTTACTTCAATCCGTTGTTACAGTTTGGACTGAAGCGACTCGCCGCCGAAGTGAAAGCGGCAGGTGTTGATGGGGTTTTGGTTACGGACCTGAGTCCGGAAGAAGCAGGCGAGTTTGAAAGTGAGTTGCGCGCGAATGATCTCGACATGATCTTTCTCATCGCGCCGACTTCCACCGACGAACGATTGAAACTCGTCGCGCAACACGCGCGCGGTTTCATCTACGCCGTTTCTCGCGCCGGTGTCACGGGGGTGCGTACGAGCGTCAGCGCCGAAGCCGAGAAGCTCGTTGATCGGATGCGTCAGTTTTCCGACCTTCCGATCGCCGTCGGCTTTGGTATTTCGACTGCGGAGCAAGTGAAAGACGTTCAGCGTTATGCCGACGCAGCGGTAATCGGATCGGCCATCGTTGCCGAGATAGAGCGAGGAGTAACCGCCAAAGAGATTGGCGATTTTGTGAAACAAGTCAGTGATTAACCCCGGAACACCGATTCTGATCGTGCTGCACTCGCCGCGCGAAAAATATTGGGGCCTACTCGACGAAATCAGCGGCGCTGGAGTATTCTTGCGCGGACTCGACTTGAATTCGTTTGACGAGTGGATTCGATCCGTAATTCACAAAGAGCCTTTCATCGGCGTGGGAGCAATGTTCTTTCCGATGTGGCGCGTCGAACGTGTGGCAAAGGACGAATCGGTTGGTGGTGTGATGTCGCTTTGCGCGCAGGCCGAGCAGCGGACAGGCAAGAGTCTTGATGAATTGATGAACGATGACAGTCCGAATGATGGTCCATCGATTTGAGGATCTTGAACTTGTCTATTGAACGCGTTTCCTCACGGGACTTCCTGACTCTGTTGGTCGCAGAGAGGGCTGCGACGGCGCGCTGGAAGTCGTATTTCCGAAACCTCACCCTCTGGAAAATTAGTTTGTTGCAAGCGTGAAACACTGTTCCATTCTCGCTCTCCTTGTGCTATGCTCTCCGCTCACTGGCGGGCTTTTAGCCGATACGACTGCGAGAAGAGGAGCGAGAAAGAGATGTATGCCATGGCTGATGACCGGATGACTGGAGATCGCGGCAGGGCAATCGAAGCCGCTTTAGCGAATATTGAAAAGAAGTTTGGCAAGGGATCGATCATGCGTCTCGGCGAGCGCGAGGTGTCTGACATCCCGGCAATCTCGACCACTTCACTCAGTCTCGACGCTGCTATCGGTGTTGGCGGCGTGCCGCGCGGACGTATCGTAGAGATTTATGGACCGGAGAGTTCGGGTAAAACTACGCTCGCTTTGCACATCGTCGCGGAGGCGCAGAAAGCCGGCGGAGTCGCGGCTTACATCGACGCCGAACACGCGATGGATGCTGACTATGCGGGAAAGCTCGGCGTCGACGTCGATCAGTTGCTGATTTCGCAACCCGACTCCGGCGAACAGGCGCTCGAAATTGCGGAAGCGCTGGTGCGTTCGAATGGAGTCGACGTGATTGTGGTCGACTCGGTGGCCGCCCTCGTGCCGCGTGCCGAACTCGACGGAGAAATGGGTGATTCGTTGCCTGGTTTGCAAGCGCGTTTGATGTCGCAGGCGCTGCGCAAACTCACGGCCATCGTTTCGCAGTCAAACACCTGTTTTATCTTCATCAATCAGATTCGCGAGAAGATTGGCGTGATGTTTGGTAGTCCCGAAACGACTACCGGCGGCCGCGCGCTCAAGTTTTACTCTTCTTTGCGACTGGATATTCGTCGCATTGGCGCCATCAAGGATGGCGACCGCGTGGTTGGCAACCGGACGAAAGTGAAGGTCGCAAAGAACAAAGTTGCGCCGCCTTTCCGTGAGTGTGAATTCGACATCATGTATGGCGAGGGTATTTCACGCGAAGGCGATCTGCTGGATCTGGCGGTCGTCAACCGCGTCGTGGAGAAGAGTGGCGCCTGGTTTTCTTACAAGGGCGAACGCCTGGGCCAGGGCCGCGAAAATTCCAAGACGAATTTGAGAGAGAATGTGGATGTGTTTAAGCGAATCGAACGAGAAGTGAAAGTGAAGCTCGGAATTCCGGTTCGTGAAGAGTCTGAGCCGTCAACCGCCAAGGCGGCGTCGAAGTAAGTCTTCAGATAAACAATTGAGCGCTCGGCGAGGATGATTTATGCTCGCCGAGCGTCTCTTTGTGTTGCTTTTGTTTCTTGTGCCTTTTTGTGGCCTATGTCTTCAATCCTCATAAAAAATGGCACGCTCGTAACGATGAACTCCGCGAATCAGATCATCCGCGGAGACCTTCTGATCAACCACGGCCGAATCGCTGAGATTGGCGCCGGCGACCTGACTGCGGATGTGGTGATCGATGCGAGTGAGTGCGCGGTGATTCCCGGCTTTGTTCAGACTCATATTCATCTTTGCCAAACGCTCTTTCGTGGCGCGGCGGATGACCTCGCCCTGATCGACTGGCTGAAGAAACGCGTGTGGCCCATGGAAGCAGCGCATACGGCCGCATCGATCGCGGCTTCGGCGCGTTTGGGCATCGCTGAGTTGATCAAAGGCGGCACGACCTGCGCGCTCACGATGGAGACGGTGAGCCACACGTCGCAGGTGTTTGAAGTCGTCGAAGAGACGGGCTTTCGGGCCACGGTCGGTAAGTGCATGATGGATAAGGGCGACGAAGTGCCGCAGCCTTTGCAGGAAGAGACATCTGCTTCGATTGAAGAGTCGGTGGCGTTGCTTGAGAAGTGGCATGGCCGGGCTGATGGACGCATTCGTTACTGCTTTGCACCGAGGTTCGCGATCAGTTGTACGCGTGAGTTGCTAGAGCGAGTGGGTGAGTTGGCGCGCGAGCGTGGGGTGATGATTCACACGCATTCGTCGGAGAATCGAACCGAGTGTGCGTTGGTCGAACAGGAGACTGGCTTGCGCAATATCAACTATCTCGAGAGTGTCGGCGTTGCGGGCCGTCACGTCGCGTTGGCCCATTGCGTTCACCTGACTAACGAAGAGATCAGGATTCTGAAGTCCACCAGGACCAACGTGGCCCACTGTCCCTCGTCGAATCTCAAACTCGGCTCGGGCATCGCACCTGTCACGAAATTGTTGGCAGAGGGAGTATCGGTTTCGCTCGGAGCGGATGGTGCAGCGTGTAACAACCGGCTCGACATGTTTACCGAAATGCGCACCGCTGCGTTGCTACAGAAGGCGTTGCATGGACCAGAGGTCCTGCCGGCTCAGCAGGTGTTGCGAATGGCCACAATCGACGGCGCCCGGGCGTTGGGATTGGACGCTGAGATTGGAAGTCTGGAAATCGGAAAGCGGGCGGACGTGGCGGTGGTCAATCTGAATCGGTTGCACACGTCGCCGGAGGCGGAAATCGTGTCTTCACTGGTTTATGCGGCCGAAGCGAGCGACGTTCAGAGCGTAATCATTGACGGTCGAGTGGTGATGGGAGACCGGGAGTTGTTGACGATAGACGAGGCGGAAACGATTGCGGAAGCGAATGCCCAAAGCGAACTGCTACAGGCGCGAGCTGGATTGGATAGCAATTAATGGGGATTTTTGCCGTGGTTTGGCTTTAAAAGAGCTGTGCCAGCTCGAAGGTAGCGACTGCGGGGGGCGCGATCGGCGGCCGAGCTGGCACTGGCGGGCACTATCAATTTTGAATTGGATGGCGTCTTACGACTAGCTGACGTTTGGGCATCAGCCCCACCCGCAACGCCCTGAATTATACACCCCACTCCGATTCAGTCAACGACTTTTTGTGACGAATCCGACAAATTCCTTACAATCAACAACTACGCTGTGGAGCGTCGCCTGAGTGCGGTTCAGAGTGGCCCGAGTACCCTTAAGGGTCGGCTAAGTTGACCCGCAACGCGCGCCGAAGTTGACATCGCTTCAACTCCATTCCTATACTACGCGGTCTTTTTTCCACCATCTGGCCAGGTAGCTCAGTTGGTAGAGCGCGGCCCTGAAAAGGCCGGCGTCGG
>DATELP010000145.1:0-9254 GCA_035276425.1 Pyrinomonadaceae bacterium | reverse complement strand
TTCGAACGCTTCGAATGATGCGGGTTGAAGATCCAGCATTTATCCCAAAAATCCCCGTTTTCTCTTACTCACAACGGGCGGTTCGTAGAAAGCCAGTGGCCGCCATCAACCACCAGCACAACGCCGTTAACAAAACTCGCCGCCTCGGAACAAATAAACACCGCTGCCTTTTCGATATCCGCAATTCGGCCAAACCTTCCGAGCGGAACACTCTTCTTGAGTTGCGCTTTGAACGGTTCGGGAACAAGCCGCTGCATTCCTTCCGTGTCCTCGATCGGACCAGGCGCGATCGCGTTCACGCGAATACCGTAGCGTCCCCACTCCACCGCCAGATTGCGCGTCAACGCGTCAACACCAGCCTTCGCCGCGGAAACGTGAAGCTGCATCGGCGTGCCGAGGTAGTGCAGCGTCGCACTGATGTTCAGAATCTGTCCGCGATTCTCTTTGAGCTGCGCAAACGCCGCGCGACAAACGTTGAACGTGCCTTTCAGATCGATGTCGACCACCGTGCCAAAGCCGTTTGGCGACAACTCTTCGGCCTTGCAAAGAAAATTTCCCGCCGCGCCGTTCACGACGATATCGATCTTGCCAAACGTTTCGATCGTCTTCGCCACTGCGTTCTCGACCTCAGCCGGTTGCCGAACGTCCGCTGCAACCGCGAGCGCATTGCCGCCATTTTCATTGATCAACTGCGCCGCGGGCACGAGATGCTCCATTTTGCGGCTCACCAACGCGACACTCGCGCCGGCTTCCGCAAAAGCACGTGCAACACCGCCGGTGATCCCCGTGCCGCCGCCTGTCACAAACGCGACGCGTTCGTTCAAAACTCCATCCGCAAATATTTTTTCGCTCATTGTGAGTTTGCGATCTGCAACGCTTCTTCCAGTTTGAATTTTCCTTCGTACAAAGCTTTGCCAACAATAACACTATCGAGCAGCGGCTCGCCCGAATCACGCAGCCGCTTGATGTCGTCGAGACTCGAAACGCCGCCCGAAGCCGTCACCCGCACATTCGCCGCCTGAGCCACCGCGAGTGTCTGATCGAGGTTTGGACCAGTGAGCATGCCGTCGCGAGCGATGTCGGTGTAAACGATGCGCTCCACGCCGCAACTTGCGACGACCCGCGCGAGTTCGACGGCCATCACGTGGGTCGCTGTTTCCCAACCGCGCGTCATGACGTGACCGTCGCGCGCGTCGATGCCGACGCAGATCTTCGACGCGAACCGGGACACGAATTCACGCAGATGCGCGGGCGACTCGGCGGCCACAGTACCTAAGACCACACGGCCGACACCGAGATCACACAGATGCTGCACTTCTTCACGCGACCTGATGCCGCCGCCGAACTCGATCGGCACATCAACCGCCTCCGCGATTTGCGCCAGCACCGCACGGTTACGCGACTCGCCTCCCTGAAACGCACCGTCGAGATCAACAACGTGAATCATCTGCGCGCCTGCGGCCGCAAAACTCTTCGCCACGTCGACGGGATTCTCATCGTAAACCGTGACCTCAGCCTTGCGCCCCTGCGTCAACCGCACACACCGTCCATTCTTCAGATCAATTGCCGGGATTATTTGCATGTTTTAGTTGCGGGTCTCAGAAACCCACCGACATCGTCGGTGGTACTTTTCAGACCTTACCTACCCTCAATACTTGAAGCCGTAGAATCCCACCAACGAAGTTGGTGGTACTTCATTCTCTGCCTACAACCGCCATCACTTCGTCAAACAACAGTCCATTGGTCGCGATCGAGTTGCCGCCGTTCACGGTTCGCTCGCCACGCCAATCGGTAAACGTGCCGCCGGCCTCCTCCATGATCGGCAACAGCGGCGCGCAGTCCCACAAGTTCATCACCGGATCGAGCATCACTTCCGCGCGTCCGGTCGCGACCAGCACGTACCCATAACAGTCGCCCCACGTGCGGCTCGTCTTCGCGCGCGCCTGCAACTCCCCCACAGCACGCCCAAATCCGTAACGCGCACATCCGTGAAAATCCGTGGCTAACAACAACGCTTCACCGAGCGACGCCGTAGCAGACACACGCACACGCTCACCATTCAAAAAACACCCGAGCCCGGTAGCAGCCGAAACAACCTCATTCAGCGCCGGTATATTCACAACACCAACACTCGGCTCGCCATCAATCTCCACCGCTATCAACACACCATAAAACGGAACGCCGTGTACAAATGCAAACGTCCCGTCGATTGGATCGACTATCCAGCGCCGCCCTGAGCGCCCTTCACGTTCACCTTCCTCTTCCCCTAAGACACCATCGTCGGGAAAACGTTCCGCAATCTGCTGCCGCAGATACGCCTCCGCTTCACGATCCGCGATGGTCACGTAGCTGCCGTCAGACTTGGTCGCCGTCTCCGGCTGCTTACGGAAGTACTGCAAAGTAATCTCACCTGCGCCATGCGCGAGGCCGACGGAGAATTCCAGCAGTTCGTTCAGTTCGCTTTTACTCGGCAGCACTAGTTACTCCCGGTTTTCGTCGTTGGGCCAACTCGTCGCGCACCTCGGCGAGATCAACACCACGCGCAACAAGCATTACGAGCAAGTGGTAAAGCAAATCCGCCGTTTCCGCAACGAGTTGTTTCGGATCGTCATTCTTCGCCGCAATAATCGTCTCGGCAGACTCTTCACCGACTTTTTTGAGTATCTTGTCGAGGCCCTTGTCGAAGAGATAACTCGTGTAAGAACCCGAAGGTCTCTCGTCTTGTCGACTTTTGATCAGTTCATAAAGCTCGAGCAGCAAGCCGCCAGAACGTTCTTCATCATGCTCGATCTCAAAACACGATCTCGCGCCGGTGTGACACGCTGGACCAGCCGGATTAACCAGAATCACTATCGCGTCGTTATCGCAGTCGCTACTGATTTTCACGACCTCTTGCGTGTTTCCCGACGTCGCACCTTTGTGCCAAAGTTCGTTTCGCGAACGCGACCAGAACCACGTGTCACCCGTTTCGAGCGTGCGCTCCAAACTCTCCCGGTTCATGTAGGCCAGCATCAAAACCTCGCGCGTGCGCGCGTCCTGCACAATCGCAGGCGCCAAGCCATACTCATCGAACCTCACACTTCCCGGATCAATTTTCATCTGACCTCAACTCCACGCCCGCGCAAATAATTCTTAACCTCTGCGATCGAAAACTCACCGAAGTGAAACAGCGACGCCGCCAAAACGGCACTCGCACCGCCATCGGTCAACGCTTCATAAAAATGCTCGAGCTTTCCCGCGCCGCCCGAAGCGATGACCGGAATCCGCACCGCACTCGAAACCGCGCGCGTCAGTTCGATATCGTAACCGTTCCGCGTCCCATCGCGATCCATACTCGTCAACAAAATCTCGCCCGCGCCGATTTGCTGTGCCCGCGTGGCCCATTCGAGCGCGTCGAGACCAACATTGCGCCGCCCGCCGTGCGTGTAAACGTCCCAGCCGTCAGCAGGATCGCCGGCGTTGCGTCGACGCGCGTCGATCGCCACCACGACACACTGACTGCCAAACGTTTCCGCACACGCACTGATCAGTTCCGGCGTTTCGAGCGCCGCCGTGTTGAGCGTGATCTTGTCAGCGCCCGCGCGCAGGATCGTGCGAATGTCTTCGACAGTTCGCAACCCGCCGCCGACAGTGAACGGAATGAAAACTTCATCCGCCACGCGCCGCACGAGATCCGCGACGATGTCGCGTTTGTCTGACGACGCAGTGATGTCGAGAAACGTCAGTTCATCGGCGCCCTCGGCATCGTAACGCTTCCCCTGCTCGACCGGATCACCCGCGTCCACGAGCGACACGAAACGAATACCCTTCACCACGCGGCCGTTGTCAACGTCGAGACAGGGAATGATCCGTTTCGCTAGCATCGCGAGTTGAGGCGTGCGAAGTTTTGCAGCAGCCGCAGTCCCACGTCCTGACTCTTCTCGGGATGAAACTGCACGCCGCAAATGTTTTCCTGCGCGACGATCGAAGCATACCGCACGCCGTATTCCGTCTCACCCGCGACCACAGATTTTTCGGCTGGCTCGCAGTAGTAAGAATGAACAAAGTACAAGAACGACCCATTTGCAACGCCATCGAACAGGGGATTTTCTCGGATTTGGTCGATGCGATTCCAACCAACATGCGGCACGACGAGCTCGTCACTAAACCGCCGCACCTTGCCGCGCAACAAACCGAGCCCCGGCGTCGCGCCAAACTCATCAGACTCGTCAAACAACAACTGCATCCCGACGCACACACCCAACAACGGCGTCCCTTCTCCGACTCGCTCCCTTACCAATCGATCAAAACCACGTTCGCTGAGCGCCTTCATACACGCACCAAATGCCCCCACTCCCGGCAACACGAGCCGCTCCGCCTCCCTCAACTCCTTCTCATCACCGCTCACGACCGCCTCGCAACCGGTAGCCGCAAACGCCTTCTCCACCGACCGCAAGTTCCCCACTCCGTAATCTATGATCGCTACCTGGCCCATATTCTTGTGCCTTTTGTGCTTCTTGTGCCTTTTCGTGGCTACAACGATCCCTTCGTGCTCGGCACCCCAGCAACACGATTATTCCGCTCCACGGCCTGCCGCAACGCGCGCGCGGACGCCTTGAACGTCCCTTCGAGAATGTGATGCGTGTTGCGCCCGCGCAAACAATCAATGTGCAGATTTAACTTCGCCGTCTCGGCAAACGACCTCCAAAAATGTTCCGCCAACTCCACGGAAAAGTTTCCAATCTTCTGCCGCTTCGTCGGCACTTCGTACACAAGATAAAACCTTCCCGAAAGATCGATCACCGATCGACACAGCGCTTCATCCATCGGCACCACCGCCTCACCATAACGATTGATCCCCGCTTTATCGGCGAGCGCCTGCGCTAATGCCTGGCCCAACGTGATCGCGATGTCTTCAACGGAATGATGATCGTCAATTTCGAGATCCCCGTCGCACTTCACTTCCAAATCAAACAGCCCGTGCTTCGCAAACAACTCAAGCATGTGCTCGAGAAACGGCAATCCAATAGCAATCTTCGACTGCCCACTGCCATCAAGATTGAGCCTGACGCGCACATCCGTCTCTTTCGTTTTGCGACGAACGTCAGCCAAACGCTGGTTGTTAGTCGTGGATTTCATGCAACGCTCCCAACAGTCGATCGTTCTCTTCGGGCGTGCCCACACTCACCCGAAAATACTCGCCCAACATCGGATATCCGCTCACATCCCTGACAAGAATGTCCCGCTGCAACAACTCTGCAAAAATCTGCTTTGGATCCCGATCCGCTCTAACTACCATAAAGTTGGCCCGGGATTTTAGCGGCTGTAAGCCCCGGATTTTCGACATCGCAGTGTAAAGTCTCTCGCGTTCGTTGAGGATAGCCTCTACCGTTGGACCAAGCAGAGCGGGATATTTTTCGAGCGCGACCTCTGCGGCGAGCTGAGAAAAAGCGTTCAAATTATAAGGCAAAACCGCCTTGCGAATTTCGGTGACCAACTCTGGCGACGCAAGCAAGTAGCCCACGCGCAACGCCGCGAAGGCCATCGCTTTCGAAAACGTGCGCAGCACGATCAGGTTCGCGTGTTCGTTCAATAGCGGCACGACTGATTGCTGCGCAAACTCGTGATACGCCTCGTCGATCACGACCAACCCACGTGAAGCCTTGAGCAGCGCGATCAGATCGCTTTCGTTTATAACGCAGCCGGTCGGGTTGTTTGGCGAACAGATGATCGTGACGTCAGGTTGTTTCTCTTCAATCATGCTTAGCAACGCCGCGATGTCGTAAGTTAATTCGGGTGTCAACAAAACCGTTTCGACTTCGCCGCCCAAAACCGTGGCCACTTGCTTGTACAACGTAAACGTCGGTTCAGAAATCAATACACGCTTCTTCGGTCCCATGGAGACCATCAACAGCGCCTGGATCAGTTCATTCGAGCCGTTTCCCGCGATGACGCCATTCGCTTTCCAACCCGCAAACTCCGCCAGACGCTCATGCAAACTCACCGGCACGAAATCCGGATACCGCGACCACTGGCGCGCCGCAAACCGCCGCAGCACCTCCTCCTTGATCTCGAGCGGCGCGTCCCACGGATTCTCGTTTTGATTGATCTTCACCGACGCGCGATGTGGCGAGAGCGTGTACGCGCGCAGCGCGCGCACGGCAGGCTTGATGATGTCGAGCGGAGCCGTCATTTCTGTTTCCGAATAATGGCTGAACGCGCGTGAGCCGCGAGACCCTCGCAGTGGGCCAGAACTGAGACGCTGTCTGCCACAGACTGAAAAGCGTTTTTAGAGTAATGCAACAAACTCGTGCGCTTAACAAAATCGTAAACACCGAGCGCTGAAGAGAAACGCGCAGTTCGTCCGGTCGGCAACACGTGATTTGGACCAGCGAGGTAATCGCCGACGGCTTCGGGCGTGTATGAACCAAAAAAAATCGCGCCCGCATGCTTGATCTTCGCAGCCACGGCTTCATCGTCGCTCGTGATGATCTCAACGTGTTCGGGCGCGAGTTCATTCACCAACGCACAAGCCTCGTCGAGCGTGTCGACAAGTACTATGGCGCCGTAGTTCTCCAGGGACGACTGAGCGATTGCACGTCGTGGCAACGATTCTATTTGTACTGTAAGTTCTTCGGCGACCCGCTCTGCCAAGGCGTGGTCGGTGGTGATTAAGACCGCGGATGCATCCTCGCCGTGTTCGGCCTGAGCCAACAGATCAGCCGCTACAAACTCGGGTCGCGCTGTCTGATCGGCAAGGATTACTATCTCGCTTGGTCCAGCTATGGCGTCGATGCCAACCACGCCAAACAAAAGCTTCTTGGCTGCTGCAACGTACTTGTTTCCCGGTCCGGTTATCTTATCGACGCGCGGAATCGTGTCGGTTCCAAATGCAAGCGCCGCGATCGACTGCGCACCACCAACTGCATAGATTTCATTAACGTTCAATTCCAGCAGGGCCGCTGCAACTGTTGGATTTTTGGCGAGTGTTCGCGGCGGAGTCGTCACCACGATTCGTTCAACCTGGGCCACCTGCGCCGGAACGACGTTCATCACGATCGATGACGGATACGCGGCCGTCCCTCCCGGCACGTACAACCCGACTCGCTCCAACGGAATTATTTTCTGCCCTAATCGCACACCTTCAACAGGCGAAATCTCCCACGACTGCTCAACATGCCGCTCGTGAAACGCGCGCACGTTCTTGATGGCTACTCGCAACGCGGCAAGCGTTTCGTTATCAACCTTCGCGGCAGAATCACGCAGCATATCTTCACTGACTCGTAACTCAGACGTTTTTAACTCAACACCGTCGAATCTTCTCGTGTATTCGATCAACGCCTCATCACCACGCCACCGCACGTCATCAATGATCGACCCAACCTGCGCGAGCAAATCCGAATCGAGCGCCACCGAACGTGCCGCCAGCCGCGACGTCAATTCATTGATCTCACCGTTGCGCACGATTCGGATCACACTACACCCTCCAAAGCTCTAACCAATTCCGTAATCGCTTCCGGTTTGAGTTGATAACTTGCGCGATTAACCACCAACTTCCCCGTCGACTCAGCAATCTCATCAACTACCGTCAACCCGTTCTCGCGCAACGTCCTGCCAGTCTCGACCAGATCGACGATCAGATCTGCCAGCCCCAACGCGGGCGCGAGCTCTACCGATCCCGAAAGCTGAATGATCTCGACCGGAATGCCGCGCGCGCCGAAGTGCGCGCCCGCGATCTGCGAATACTTGGTCGCCACGCGCAACATGCCGAGGCTCCGCCTCATGATCTCCGCATCAGCAGCCGCAACTACGATCCGGCAGCGCGCGATCCCGAGATCGAGCGGCAACAAAAGATCCGCCTGCGACTCGAGCAGCACATCGCGTCCAACTACGCCACAGTCCGCGATGCCATGTTCGACGTAAACCGGAACGTCCGCAGGCTTCACGAATACGAAACGGTACTTGCCTGACTCATCGGTGAGCGCTAACCGTCGTGAATTGCGCGCATCTTCAGCGACGCGAACGCCGGCGCGCGCCAGTAACGCCAGCGCATCGTCCTGCATCCTGCCTTTCGCGATCGCTATCGTTATCATCATCACCTTCGCTTGCCGCAAAAAGGCACAAAAGGCACAAGAAGCACAAAAAGAACTGAAAATTAGTTTGCTACCTAATTTCTCCTTCTTGTGCCTCTTGTGCTTCTTGTGCTTCTTTGTGGCTAATCCTTCGCGCGAGTACTTCTGTTAACGCATCGAGGTTGAGCACAAAACCAACCGCCGGTTCCGCGCGGCCGAAGTTTCCGGTTAGACCATCGTAGCGTCCGCCGCGCCCAACGCTCGTACCCGCGCCGTGTACGAAAACTTTCAGACTCAAACCCGTGTAGTAATCGAGACTGGAAACATCACTGAGATCGATCTCGAAATGACCGGCGAGTCCGCGCGACTCGATCGCCGTCCACAGCTCTTCCAGCGAATCGAGCGCGGCGGCCGACCGGGCATTCGTTACAACACTGCGCACCGTGCCAATCACGTCGCGCTTACCGGTTAGTTGCGTCGGATAGAGAAAAGCGCGCCCTTCCGAATCGGAAAGACCGTTTAGGAATCGCTGCAACTCCCCGGTCTCACGCGTATCGATCAAACGGCGCAACTGCTCGCGCTTAGCCGCCGGCAGTTCCAAATGCGCGGCCACGCCGTTGAAGACTCCGACATTATTTATCGTAATGACGTATTGCAGATTCAGACGCGACAGTATCTCCGCCGCCAACCGCAACACTTCCAGATCGGCTTCGTGACCACCAACACCAATCAACTCACAACCAAGCTGCGTGTTCTCGCGACGCCACTCCGCGTGCGAGTGCGGCTGCTGCCGAAACACCGGCGCCGCATAACAGAAGCGCAACGGCCGCGATCGTTCTGACAACAAGGTCGCCGCCATTCGCGCTACCGAACTCGTCACATCCGGCCGCAACGCGAGCAGTCGCCCGTCGTTGTCCGTGAAGCGAAACCCACGTTGCGCTTCCGCCTGGCCCATGCCTTGTTCGAACAGGTCGTAATAATCGACCGACGGCGTGATCACCTCTTCATACGACCACGCAGCGAACACAGACATCGCCGTGTCTTCGATCGTGCGCCGCAGCCGTGCCTCGGCGCCGATGTAGTAACGCATTCCTGCTGGAATTCTCGAAGTCATCGAAAAACCAAAACCCGCTGCCGGGTTGGTTTCGGCAGCGGGTTTTGGAATCGTCTTGCGCGTCTAAATTTTGTCGTCAGCGCTTGCAA
>DATELP010000144.1:0-7126 GCA_035276425.1 Pyrinomonadaceae bacterium | reverse complement strand
GGCCACGTTCGTCACGTCGCTGGTGTAGAACCCGGCGCGTCCGCGGCGGTAGTTCTGGGGGTCGGTGATCTTGGTCAGGAATTTTCCGTTGGCGTAAAACGACAACTCACTGCCCTTGATTCTGATCTCCAACTCGTTGGGGTTGCTGCCGGACTGTATCGCGTCTGACTTGGTGCGCGCGACGAGCGACGATTGGTTCCCGTCCTTGTGCATGATGATCTCGTACTCAGGCTCGTCACTCGGATAGATCAGCAACGCGTAATCTTCGAGCTGTTGCGTCCTTGTCCTGGTGCAATGGACCATCAAACCGAAACCGTTCGAGGGCACGGTGCCATCAACACTGCGCGCCGTGACTTTCACCGTGGCGTTCTCAGTGCTGTAGTCCTCGGAAGGCGCGTACATCACGATGTACATCTGCGCCTTCGAACTCATGTGATACTCGTCGTTCTCGTACCACATGCGGCCAAACTGCGAGATCCCAACGTTCCATTTCTTCTCACTAAAGTCATCGGTTAACACACCCGGAGGCGAAACACTCGCGTTCGCGTTGGGAATGTTCGCATTAACGGTAACGTTGGCGTTGCGATTGACGTTGCTCGTGTTTGCGTTGAGATTGTTGTTGTTCGAATTCGATCCGAGACTCGCCAACGCAATCAACATCACCACGAGTCCCACGCCGATCACAAAGAGCGCCGCAAAGCCGCCCAGGATCCACCAGACTGCGTTCGACTTCTTGCGTGGCGCTTGCGTTGGTGTCGGCGACCACTGCTGTTGCGGCGGCGGAGGTGGTGGTGGCGGCGCCGGTGCCGGCCGTGGTGGTGGTGCGGGTGTGCTTGGCGCCGGCTGATAGATCTCTGTCGGCGGCGGTTCGGCAGTATCCCGTGGCGACGGGTACCGGAGCGTAGCGTTTGGATCCGGTCCGCCGGGTGCGTCAGTGGTTAACGGAGTTCCGTCCTCCAAACAGAAGTTCAGGGAGAGATCCGTGTACGTGCGGTTACACGTCGGGCAGCGCTTCATCGCGGCACAGCTTATAAGAAAAGTTCAAATTCGCTCAAGGGGTTATTCGCGTTCCGCAGCGTCCGCAGAACTTTGTCCCGGCGGGATAGCTGGTTTTGCAACCCCGGCAGATGACCTCAACCGGCTTCGGCGCGCGCCATTCGAGCGCCGGATTTCCTAAGGGAATACCGCAACGTCCGCAGAATTTCGTCGTTGCCGGGTAGGTATTTCCGCAACGCGAGCAGGTGTTGCTGGTCGGGGGCGGCGGTGTTGGGGTTTGTGTTTGTAATTCGGCGGAAACGGGTTGAAACGTCGCGTTGCCGCAGCGCCCGCAAAACTTCACGCCTTCCGCGAAACGCGAGTGACAACGCGTACACATCACCACGACGAGCGTTGTCGAATGATCGTCGTGCCGGCTCTTGAGACTGCCGCCACGCGACGGCGACAGATGCTTACTCGAAGCTCCAATCCTGGCTTGCGCTTCGATGATCTGTTCGGCAATGTCGCTGCGAATCTCGATCACACGTTCGTCGTCGGCTTCGCCGGATCTCGAAACGCGTAACACGTGTTGTCCCGGTGCGATTGAGGTAAGAATCACTCTTCCGGATCGGCCCACGCTGCCGTAGCGTTCGTCGTCGACGTAAACTTCCGAACCCGCGGGCGCCATGATCACCAGACGCGAATCGCCGCGCTTTAACGCGCCCGATTCCGTCGAAGCCGCAGCGGCAAAACTCTCGAACCACTCGGTGGGAGTCGCGGGTCGATCCTTTGGCTCCTTTTCCAACGCTTTCATGATCGCCGCTTCCATTTCGGCGGTTACGTCCGAACGCAACGTCGACAACGACGGCGGATCCTGGGTTAACTTCTGCGCGATGAGTTGCGTGATGTTGCCAGTGAACGGCGGACGGCCGGCGAGCATGTGATAAGCGATCGTTCCGAGTGCATAAATGTCGGCGCGGATGTCGAGCTGCCCGTCGGGCTGCATTTGTTCGGGCGCCATGTACTCGGGCGTGCCGATGATCCCGCGCGATGCTGGACCACTGTCGGAAGCGAGATCGGATCGCTCGGGATTCACGATCTTGGCCAGACCGAAATCACCGACCTTCACGAATCCGTCTTCACCGGTCACCTTTCGTTTCTGTTGCATCAGAAAGATGTTTGCCGGTTTGAGATCGCGGTGCAGGATTCCTTCGTCATGCGCCGCTTCAACGCCGGCGACGACCTGCCGCATGATGCTCGCCGCTCTTTGCGGACTCACCGATCCTTCGCGACGCAGCAGTTGATAAAGCGTTTCGCCTTCGACGTATTCCATCACGAGAAAGAACACACCGTCGGAAGTCTGGCCGAAGTCAGTCACGCCAACGACGTTTTGATGGCGAATCGACGCAGCCGAGCGAGCTTCACGTTCGAAACGTGCGATTGCTTCGCCGTCTTGCAGATCTTCGTCGTTGAGAATATCGGGGCGAACGGTCTTCACCGCGACCTGGCGCGTCATGAGGTTCTGATCGCGCGCGAGATAAACCTGGCCCATCGCGCCGCGACCAAGTCGTTTCTCGAGTAGATAACGTGAGGCTAACAGCCGCGGACCGGGCAGCGTGGTTTTCGTGCTGGCCTCGTCCTGCGGACAGAGTTCAACGTCGTCTTCGTAGCAAACTTCGCAACGGGGGCATTCGCGCATTCGATTACATCATGCGCTGGCCGGTAGATCGGCGCAACAGGCCGCGCAACGCTTTGCTCCCAGTGGAATTGCCGTCAGACAATAAGGACAATCTTTGGTGTTTGGCGGCGGTGGCGGCGCCGCACGCAAACGGTTCACTGCTTTCACGATCAGAAAGATAACGAAGGCAATGATCAGAAAGTTGATGATGTCGTTTATGAGTTGTCCGTAGGCGATCACCGGACGTCCTTGCGCCTCCGCTTCGAGGAGCGAAGCCGCCGGCGGCGACTTTCTCGAAAGGTCGATGAAGAGACTTGAGAAGTCGACGTTACCGAGTAACAAACCGATCGGCGGCATGATCACCTTTTCGACCAGCGACGTGACGATTCTTCCGAAAGCCGCGCCGATGACCACCGCGACCGCAAGGTCGATAACGTTTCCACGTGCGATGAACTCTTTGAATTCTCTTAGCATTGACTACCTCCTTAGTGGCAGTTTCTCGCCAACTTGAATCCAGCCTTCTCGGCTTCTTCGACAGTTTTGAACACCGCTTTGTTTGCGTCGGAGATTTCTTTTGCCGGATGGCAACCGCTTGGATAGTAAGTCCTGGATTGCTTGTCGCCGACGATCGGCTTTGCCTGGTTGTCGCCGTCGGTTTCCTGCTCGTTGTTCTCGCTTGCTGCGGCTGCGGATTCGGCGAGTGAATCCTGTTCTTCTTTCTCCTGACGGCGCGCGGCGATCGTGTCTTCCGCGCCGAAGTCGAGCAGGCGCAAACTTGGACCACCCGCGAGTGTGCTGACTATCAGTTGGAAGTCAACACAACGCAACTGTTGTCCGCGCGATTTCCACGACGACCAGTTACCCGACACGTGTAGCGACTGCGAGATCGCGGTCACAAACGCGTCGACAGTTTTGATTTTGTAAGTGTCGTCGTAACCGATCCACAGCGACGTCAAACGATCGTCGAGCAGGTCGAGCGAGATGCTGCGCACGCCTTCAAACTTCTTTTGATCGATCGTGGGATCGAAGCTCGGGTTGATCGTGGTCTTGGCGACGCCGAAGTGATCGTTTTTCGGGATTTGCGTTTGCGGCACGAGTGCCTTGATCTCGTCGTGCGTCATGCCGAGACGAAAACCGTATAGCTCGGGCGCCGGGGGCAGCGTGGCGATCTTCTGCGTACACTGACCAAAAACCATTTGCGCCGACAGCAGGCAAAACGCGGCCAGCAACAGGGGGCGAATCCAGGTGAGAGTCATGCGCCAGATTATACAGTTAGTGAACCAGAGCGCGAACGATTCCTTCGAGTGTTGCCGGTTCGAACGGCGTCGAAACGTACTCGTCACAACCCGCGGCCAGCGCGAGTTCGCGAAACTGCTCGGCGCCATACGCCGACACGGCGACGATCGGCACGTTCCCGAGCGCCTTCACACTGCGTATTTGCCGGGTTGCTGCGAGGCCGTCGAGTTGGGGCATCTGCACGTCCATAATGATCAGATCGGGCGTCTCGCTTTCCGCCTGGTTGATCGCCTGTACGCCGTTCTCGGCCTCGATCACGCGAAAACCGCGCCGCTCAAACCACGTGCGCAGAAGCAGACGAGTGTCGTCGAAGTCATCGACAACGAGAACTGTGCGTCGGGTATCCTGGGGGTCGACAGGGTCCATGTGGTCCTGATTTTTTCTGGGGGACCATCGGGGAGCTTAAGCGTAGCAGAAAACGGTTGTTTCGTGAATGGGCCAGCGGCGAATTCCTCCGGTCGTGCTCGTTGTAATCGCGTCAGGCAAGTAGAATCACTGAGAAATGAAGCCTTTGCTAAAAGATGCTATCGAGCGTGCTAAATGTAGTCTTGAAGGACTATCCGTCGGCGATGCTTTTGGCGAGACTTTCTTTGTCAATCCCGATGTGGTCGACGGATTGATCGCACAACGTGCTTTGGCGACGCGAACCTGGACGTACACAGACGACTCGCTGATGGCGATGTCTGTTTTCTCAGTGTTGCGACAGTATGGCGGCATCGATCAAGCGGCCCTCGCACGAAGCTTCGCGGAGCGTTATGACCGCACTCGCGGGTATGGTCCAGCGATGCATCGTCTGTTGTGGGAAATCAAATGTGGTGAAGAGTGGTCCGAGAGGGCCCGGAGTTTATTTGATGGTCAAGGGTCGTTCGGTAACGGTGCAGCCATGCGTGTTGCACCGATCGGCGCATACTTCGCCGGTGATCTCGACGAGGTCGTCGAGCACGCGGCTAGGTCAGCAGTCATAACTCATGCTCATGATGAGGCGGTCGCGGGAGCTATTGCAGTGGCGGTTGCGGCTGCTCGAGCATACGAATTGCGAACTGCTGATGTTATACCCAGCCGGTCCGAGTTTCTCGACTCGCTTTTGCCGTACGTTCCAGAGAGTGAGGTGCGGAACAAGATTCTTAAGGCGATGGATATTCCGGCGGATGCTAAGGTCCGATTTGCTGTTGCAGTTCTTGGAAATGGAAGCAAGGTGTCTGCGCAGGACACAGTTCCTTTTGCCTTGTGGTGTGCGGGTGGGAGTATTTCAAGTTACGAAGACGCGCTGTGGCTAACGGTGAGCGGCCTCGGCGATCGGGATACAACCTGCGCGATCGTCGGCGGAATCGTGGCGATGTATACGGGTGTCGAAGGAATCCCTTCCGAATGGTTGAAAGCGAGGGAGCCTTTACCAGCGTGGCCGTTCAAGGGGTGAGGATGAGACTCTAACTCTTACAAACCGGCTCTTACAAAACTGGTACCCGCGGCAGGGGTCGAACCTGCGACCTTTCGCTCCGGAGGCGAACGCTCTAATCCACTGAGCTACGCGGGCTGAAGAAATACGTTTCAAAGAGGTGCATTAGAATTACCCGTTTTTGAACCCCTCGTCAATCACGGCGCTGCAAATCAGCGGCCGCCCGCAACGTGGCGCGAGAGCCGCAGCCGAGTGCTAAAATGAAACGTCGCTCCCTGGGAAATCGTAAAGACCTCGCCATTTAAGCAAAGTCACCGATCCACAAGTTCCTCCAAACATGACCAACACTGAAACCGTGACGCAACTCTTGCTTGCCTGGAGCGATGGTGATGCGACCGCGCTCGAACGTTTGCTCCCCTACGTCGAAACCGAATTGCGCCGCCTGGCCAGCTATCACATGCGACGTGAGAAGGTCGGACATACGCTGCAAACAACCGCACTCGTAAATGAACTCTATCTCAAACTGGTAGACCAGACGCAGGCGAAGTGGCAAAACCGAGCGCACTTCTTCGCGGTCGCGGCTCAGTTGATGCGCCGGATCCTGGTCGATTACGCACGCCGGCAATTGCGAAGCAAGCGCGGCGGCGGCGTATCCGATGTGGCGTTGGATGAAGCAGTCATCATTTCTCACGAAAAGTCGGAAGATATTCTGTCGCTCAACGATGCACTCGATCGTCTCGCCAAACTCGATCCGTTGAAAGCCAGGATCGTCGAGTTGCGGCATTTTGGGGGACTCAGTGTTGAGGAAACCGCGGAAGTTCTGAAGATCGCAGAGGTCACGGTCATGCGCCATTGGGCACTCGCTAAATCGTGGTTGCGACGTGAAGTGCGTGGTTAGCTGCCAAACTAGCGGCGAAAGGGAGATAGTTCCAGACGCGATTTGACGCGATCCAACATGGGAATGAACTCAGATCGATGGAACAGGATTGAGGTTCTATACACCGCGGCTCTTCACCTGGACGCGAGTGACCGCGAAGCCTTACTCGAGCAACAGTGCCTGGGCGACGAGAGTCTCAAACAGGAGGTTCTCTCACTACTCGCCTCCGCGGATCGTCAGGACAGCTTCATGGAAGAGCCGGATGTGACGTTGGCGCTGGAGATCCTGCGGTCCGACAGTATGGTGGGAGAGACTGTCGCCCGTTATCAGGTCGCCGACGTGCTCGGCCACGGAGGCATGGGCGACGTCTATCTAGCCCACGATCCGACACTTAATCGCAAAGTCGCGCTCAAACTCCTGCCCGCGACCATAACAGACAATCGCGTGCGCGTGCTTCGCTTTCAACAAGAGGCGCGTGCGGCCTCCGCCATTTCCCATCCAAACGTCGCGCACATCTACGAGATTGGTGAAGCGAACGGCCGCCATTACATCACGATGGAGTACGTCAAAGGCGTTACACTTCGTGAACTCCTGAATACGGCAGCGTTGGACGAAGCGAAGGCGCTCGAGATCGCTAAACAGGTTTGCAATGCACTGGCCGCCGCACACAAAGCTGGCGTGATTCATCGCGACATCAAACCGGAAAACATTGTCGTCACCGACGATGGCCATCTAAAGGTTCTGGATTTCGGGCTCGCGAAGTTGATCGAGGGCGTAAGAGACGTTCCGGAACTTGACGGCACTTCGTCTTTACACACGCAGCCGGAAATGTTGATGGGCACGTGGCAATACATGTCGCCGGAACAGATTCGCCGGCAACCTGTCGACAGTAGAACGGACCTTT
>DATELP010000143.1:0-6531 GCA_035276425.1 Pyrinomonadaceae bacterium | reverse complement strand
CGTCGTGCCGCCATCAGTGGTGCGATAGATGTGCGGCTTTTGATCGTCGAGCCTGATGCGGTTCACGGCGACGTAAGCCGTACCCACATCGAAATGGCTCGCGTCGATCTGCGAGATCTTGCTCCACGAATCGATCTGTGGCGGCGTGACGTTTTTCCACGACTTACCACCATCACGCGTGACGTGGATCAAACCGTCGTCGGTCCCCGCCCAGATCGTGTTGATGTCTTTCGGCGAGGGCGCGACCGCGTAGATCACGCCACGTCGCGCCTGCGTCGCCATCTCCGGACGCCGGTACACACCGATACTCGCGGGAACGTCGGGCTTTTCGCGCGACAGATCGGGACTGATGATCTCCCAACTCACACCGCCATTCGTTGTCTTGAACAGAACATTGCCCGCGAGATAAAGCACGCGCGGATCGACCGGCGAGAAGAGAATCGGTGCCGTGCGGAGAAAGCGATACTTCCCGGTGCGAAGAATCTCCGGCGCGACGTTCTGCACCTGGCCCGTGTTCATGTCGAAACGCGTGGCCTTGCCGCCGTAAATCAGATTCGGGTGCAACGGATCGGGCGCGACGTAGCCGTACTCTTCAACGCCAACCGTGCGCCAATCGCGAAACGTGATTGCGCCGTTGTCGCCGCGGCTCTTCACGCCGGCCGAACCGCTTTCCTGTTGCCCGCCATAGACCCAGTAAGGAAATTGATTGTCAGTGATGACGTGATAGAACTGCGCGGTCGGTTGGTTGTACCAGGAACTCCACGTTTCACCGCCGTTGACGCTGACGACCGCGCCCTGGTCGGCGGCGAACAACATGATCTGCGGGTTGTCGGGATTGATCCAGAGTGTGTGATAGTCGTCGCCGCCGGGCGCGCCTTTGAAAGTGGTGAACGTCTTCCCGCCGTCGGTTGATTTGTAAGCAGCGATCGCGGAGGTGTAAACGATCTCTTTGTTCTTCGGATCGACGTCGATCTCGGCGAAGTCGCTGCCGCGCGCCCACGCGCGTCGATCGCTGGCGGTGCGTTGCCACGTTTCGCCCGCGTCGTCGGAGCGATAGATGCCGCCGAGTTGAGGCGAATCAACAGTCGCGTAAATCGTTTTCGGATCGCTCGGCGCGATCGCGATGCCCATGCGACCGAGACCTTGCGCGATTGTCGGTAAACCGTTGGTGAGTTGACGCCACGTGTCGCCGCCGTCGGTTGATTTGAAGAGACCGCTGCCTGGTCCTTGCCACGCGCCGTTTTCCCACGGTCCTTGTCGCGCCGCCCATAGGACCGCGTAGATCGTTTTCGAGTTTGATGGATCTAAAGCGAGCGCGGTCGCACCGGTGTTCTCGTCTTTGTAGAGAATCTTCTTCCACGTTTCGCCGCCGTTTGTCGAACGAAACACGCCGCGTTCCTCGTTCGGGCCGTACGGATGTCCCAATGCGGCGACGTAAACCACGTACGGATCACCCGGATCGACGAGTATCGCGGTGATCTGTTGTGCGTCTCGCAGTCCGAAGTGACGCCACGTTTTTCCGCCGTCGGTCGAACGATAGATGCCGTCGCCGACGGAAAGATCCGGACGTTGTAAACCTTCGCCACTGCCAACGTAGATTACGTCCGGACGGGAAGGCGTGACGGCGAGCGCGCCTATCGACCCGGTTGGTTGATCGTCAAAAATCGGCTTCCACGTGAGACCGTAATCGGTGGTTTTCCAGACGCCGCCGTTATTCACTCCTATATAGAAGACATTCGGCTGGCCCGGCACGCCCGTGGCGCCGACCGTTCGGCCGCCGCGAAACGGCCCGATCATGCGCCACTTCATGCCTTGAAAAACCTCGCTGCCGGTGCTGGGCGTCTGTGCGTTGACGGCGGCGCTATTAATTAAGGAGCAGATGAGCAGACAGAGAAATGCAAAGATCGAACGGCGATTCATGGGGCTTGCTGTTTCCTTTGCCGAGCAGGTTTGCTGAACGTGACGGGATTATACCGGCACTTCGACCTGTTTGCGCCGTTTTCTGAGAATCGCCGCGGAAATGAGTGTCATCACGAGGCCGACGGGAAGCGGTTCGCTAATAAAAATGAGGGCCGGGGCGACCAACGGATTATCGAGAAGCGCTTTCATCTGTTTGACTTCCTCGGCCTTGGCCGCGATCTGGTCGGGAGTCGCACCACCCGCGCGCGCTTTCTCCATCACGTAGTTGCCGTACTTTTCGGGGAAGTCGTGCAGGACCGTGTAATAAAGGATTTCCCAAATCCCGACGTAGAAGACACACGTGATCAGCGTGATGAGAATGCCGACTGTGAACGCGCGGCCAAAACTGATCTCGCCGCCGCCGATGTTGTCACGATAGGATTTGATACCAAAGAAGACGAGCAGAAACGCCACCAGCATCGTCGCGTAACCGGCGAAAATCGCACGGTCGAAACCGATCCGGTCGGCGAAGATAGTATTTATACCCATCAACACCGCTACGATCACTCCGGAAATTATTCCGAACGTCAAAACTGTTTTCTTCACGATAAGGACCTCCAAAGATTAGCGATCGGCGTTCTGAGTTCAGCCTTTAGGCTGCCTGGGTTACCACAAGCTGAAGCTTGAACTCAAAACGCGACCTTAAGAACTCGCGGCGTAAAGTAGTTTCAGTGGTGTGAGTTGTCGTCATACTTTCGAATGATTTCGAGGTAAATGGGCCAAAACCTACTTTCGTACTACGGGATTAAGCCGATTTCTTTCCCGATCTGTACGGCTTGCGTGCGGCGTTTCGCACTGAGCTTGTCGAAGAGCCGGCTCGAGTGAGTCTTGACCGTGTTTTCACTGACAAACAGTTTTTCCGCGATCTCGCGATTACTCATGCCCTGCGCGATGAGTTCAAGGATTTCGAGTTCGCGTTTCGTGATGCCGAGCTGTTTGAGTTGCGCTTCGTTTACCGCGAACGGTTGCGCCGGCACCGGAACTTCCTTCACGACTTCCTTGAGCAGCACGACCTCTTCTTTCCGGGTTAGTTTCAAGCCGAGCCAGATGCCGAGCGTGACGAACAGTAACGCGATCAGTCCGCCGTAGATCTCAAAGGAGTGTTCCACGACGAGAAAGCGAAACTCGATCACTTTCAGGAAAATGATCAGCGCGCCGCCGGTGACGCCGTAGATCAACGCGTGTATGAGTGTCTGCCGCTTCATCGACTCCTAATAAATTAGTTGACAGTAACCAGCCCTCAGCCTATACTCCTAAAAATTTAGGAGACAAGGGAATCGTTTATGGCGCGTGCAAAGACCGAGCACCTGACCCCGCTGGAACTGGAGATTATGCACGTTCTCTGGGAAACCGGACCCGCAAACGTGCAGACCGTTCAGCAAAAACTCAAACGCGAACTCGCTTACACCACCGTTCAGACGATGCTCAATATCCTCGAACGAAAGGGAAAAGCAAAACGCACGCTGAAAAACCGCGCCTATTTTTATAAACCAGCGGTGAGCCGCAAACAGGTCGTCGGCAAACACGTCAGCGACGTTGTCGATCGTCTCTTTGGCGGTTCGGTTGAGAGTCTGGTGATGAGTCTCGTGGAAACCAAACATCTCACGCCGGAAAAACTCGCGCGCTTGCAAAAACTGGTCGAGCAACATCAGGAGAAGACCGATGACAACAAGTAGCCAACTCCTGCTGACGTTTCTGTTGAATGCCGTTTGGCAGATCGCTTTGATCGCGGCGCTCGCGAGTTTGGGCGCGTGGTTGTTGCGGCGAGCGGCGCTGCGTTTTCAACACTGGCTTTGGGTCGCGGCGTTGTGTTTGAGCGTGTTGGTGCCGGTGATGACGGCTTTGCGCGCACTCCCTTCTGATCCAGCCGCAATTCCGAGTAGCTTCGAACGCGAGTTAGCCAATCCGGTTTTCGTACCTGAAATCCCTGTCACTTTTGAACGCACGGCGAACGTCTCTAATTCGGCGCTTCAGTTGAACAGTAATCTCGCGTTGATTTTGTTTACGGTATTTGGGATCGTCGTCTTGTATCGCGGCTTTCGGCTGGCGCAGGCGTGGCACACGACGCGAAGAGTTCGTGCTGCGGCAGTTGAAGTAGAGGGGGATGACGTCGTGGATGGCGTCATGCGTGAGTGTGCAAGGCGATTAAATCAGGATCAGAAACGGGTGCCGGTTTGCAGTTCTGCGACAGTAGCGGTGCCAATCACCGTGGGTTGGTTTCGACCGGTGATCATTCTGCCTGAATCATTACTTCAGGAACGCGACACCGATCTGCTCACGTCCGCAATTGGTCACGAATTCATTCATGTAGCGCGAGACGACTACGCGCTCAATCTCTTTTACGAACTCATCTTTTTGCCTGTCTCGTTTCATCCCGCGGCGGCGCTCGTGCGCAGCCGGATCAAACAGACGCGCGAACTCTGTTGTGATGAGCTGGTGGCGGAGCGAATTCTCAATGCGCAGGTTTACGCCCGCTCTCTCGTCGCCCTCGCCAGCTCAGCACCACCTCTGCGTAGGCTCTCAGTTACTACAACCGTAGGCATCGCCGATGCTGACATTCTGGAGGCCCGTATCATGTCATTGTTGAGTAAACCGACCCTGAACCGACGTTGGAAGCAGTTACTGCTCTTTGCCGTATCGTTGTTGCTGTTGATTCCGTCGTTCGCGGCGGCGGCTTTTGCCATGCGCTTCGAACTCGCCGCAACCGCGCAGGAGCCAACGCAGCAAGAGAAGGAATTGAAACAGAAAGCGAAAGTTGACTCGGAAATGCGTCGCGAGGCGTTCACGGCCAACGAACAATTCAAGGAGCGAACGGCGCGCGATCCGCGTTTCCGTGAGGAAATTGAACGCAAACGCGAAGTCGAGATGGAGATGCGCGCTTTGAAGCAAGCAGCGCTGGTACGTCTCTCGCGCATCACGATGGACCAGGCGATTCAGATCGCCACCAGCCAGTTTCCGGGCAAAGTTCTCAATTGCAATCTCGACGGAGACCGTTGGGAAGAGCCCGGCAAGCTGGCGAAGGATGGAGTTGTTTACTACGAAGTGATCATCGCAGATGAGGTTGTTGACGGAGGCGTCACGCGTGTCGCCGTAAATGCCGTCGATGGCACAATCATCAAGAGCGGCAAAGAACTGCCGCGCAAACGCAGTCCTCAGAACTAAATCCCGCTTACAATCAGTCCCGATCGTGTGTATCTCTGTGGCCTTTGCCACGGAGATACACACTCTTGTAGACTGACTCGCCAGTTCGAATCCTCAGCGTCCGTAGGAGAAATTGACAAATGTTTTCCCCCCGCAGTGCCCAGATCATTGCCATACTTTTAGCTCTTTCTTTCATAATCGCCACGCCATCAATCTCCCGAGCGCAAGCCCCGGCCAAAGCTCCCGATACGGGCAAAGGAAAGCCCGCCGACGACAAGCAAAAGCGTGATTATTCGCAGGAAGCCGTGGTCGTCGAACAGTTGAGCACGGCCTATCGCTTCGAACGCGACGGCACGGGACAGCGCGAATTGACTCTGCGCGTTAAGGTGCAGAGCGATGCAGGTGTCGAGAGATTTGGTCAACTGATCTTTGGTTACAGCTCGGGTAACGAAAAGCTCGACATGGATTATGTGCGCGTGCGTAAAGCTGACGGTACCGTCGTCAACGCCGCCACAACTGACATTCAGGATCTGACCGCGCCGATCGCGCGTGAAGCCCCGATCTACACCGACTCGCGGCAGAAGCACATCACTGTTCCGGGTCTGCGTCCGGGCGACGTGCTCGAATATCACCTCGTTTGGACCATCCACACCGCGCTCGCAAAGGATCATTTCTGGGTCGAACACGATTTTGTCAAGAAGAGCCTGATCGTGCTCGACGATCAGTTGACCATCAACATCCCCGCGGCGAGCAAAGTCAAACTGAAGATCGAGCCTGGATTCGATCCGGCGATCAAGGAACAGGACGGCCGGCGTATCTATTCGTGGAAACACGCGAACCTCAAGACTGCCAGCGAGGAAGAGGAAGAGCGAAAGAAAAAAGACGAAGAGGACGAGCCGGAGGAAGAGAGTGAAGACGCGGACGAGGTCCGTCCCGATGTGCAGCTAACGACTTTCCAAAGCTGGGATGAAGTCGGAAAGTGGTACGCCGACTTGCAAAAGGATCGCGTCGTTCCCGATGACAAGATCAAAGTCAAAGCCGAAGAGATCATCAAAGGACGGACGACTGAGAAAGATAAAGCGCAGGCGTTGTATGAATACGTCGCGAAAAACTTCCGCTACGTCAGTCTGTCACTGGGCCAGGGCCGGTATCAGCCACACGCCGCGACCGACGTGATGGTTAATCAATACGGCGACTGCAAAGACAAACACACGTTGCTCGCTTCAATGCTCGCGGCGACCGGATTGCGCGCGTATCCCGTGTTGATGAACTCCTCGCGCAAGATCGACGTCGACATGCCCTCGCCCGGACAGTTCGATCACGTCATCAGTGCGATTCCGCTTGGCAACGAAACGCTTTGGGCGGACACGACCTCGGAAATTGCGCCCGTTGGATTGTTGTCGCCTCGTTTGCGCAACAAGAAAGCGTTGA
>DATELP010000142.1:0-6628 GCA_035276425.1 Pyrinomonadaceae bacterium | reverse complement strand
TCGCGCTGCAAACCGCCGAGGCACTCTCCGCCGCGCACGCGCGCGGCATCATTCACCGCGACATCAAAGCCGGAAACGTGATGGTCACGCCGTCGGGTCAGGTGAAAGTGCTCGACTTCGGACTCGCGAAACTGCTCGACGAAGACGCTGCCCGCACTTCCGGTATTCATCACACCGAGATAACTGAAGTCGGCGTTCCTTACGGAACCGCGACTTACGCAGCACCCGAACAAGCGCGCGGCGATCGCGTCGATTCACGTGCGGACATCTTTTCCACCGGCGTGTTGCTTTACGAAATGCTGACCGGAACTTGGCCGTTTCAGGGACAGACTGCTGTCGAAGTGCGTCATGCGGTTTTGAACGATCAGCCAAAGCCGATCTCGCAAATGCGTCCGGGCCGCATACCTTCAGGACTGCAAGCGATCATCGACAAAGCGCTCGCGAAAGATCCGCGCGATCGTTATCAGAAGATTTCTTACTTTGCTAACGACCTTCGGGAAGTGATTCGCGAACTCGGCGCTGATTCGTTGCCGGGCATCGACGAAAGCGCGATGCCGGTTGCGCCAAAACACATGACGCCGCGTAATCCCGTGACGCGCGCCTTGCGCTGGTTGAGTGGCTCGAAAGGTCCCGATAACGCGTCCGGCGGTTCAGGCAAATCGCCGACGCGATCGCGCGATCAGCACGAGAGTCCGCTAACGAGTTTGGGCGATCGTGAACGCAAGAGCGTTGCGATTCTTCCTTTCAAGAACGTCGGCAACGATCGCGAGATCGATTTCTATCAATTCTCGCTTGCTGATGCGGTGATCACCGAACTCGCACGCGTCCGATCGCTGGTCGTGCGGCCGTCGTCGGTGATCGTGAAGTATCAAAACAAAACCGTCGATCCCGCCGAGGCCGGGCGCGAATTAAGAGTCGACGCGATTCTCACAGCGACTTTTCTGCGCGCCGGAGAACGTTTGCGCGTCACAGCTCAGCTCCTCGACGTCGAAACCAGTGAGATTCTCTGGAGTGAAAGCATCGACGCTGAAGCGACCGATGTGATCGGCGTCCAGGACACGATCGTGCAACGCATCGTCGGCGGACTGCGGCTCGAGCTGAGTCCTGACGAAAAAGTGCAACTCGCCAAAGGCGCGACTGCCGACGCCGCGGCTTCCGAAGAATACATGCGCGGGCGCGACTGCCTGGCGACGTTCATCTATCACACGATCGAGCGCGAACAACTCGACTCCGCGATCGAACACTTCCGCCGCGCGATCGAGATCGATCCGCAGTTTGCGCTTGCTTATTCAGCACTCGGCAGTGCTTACGTCAATCGAGTGTTGAAAGGATTGGGCCAGGCAGGCGATCACGAGAAAGCGCAGAAGGTTTTCGGCAAAGCTTTGGCGCTCGATCCGAAACTGCTCGAAGCGCGCCGGCACATGGTGTTCATCTATCTCACCGACGGCCAGAAAGCGAAGGCGCGTGAGGAGATCGAGTCGCTGCGGCATGAGTATCCGAACGATTCCCAGGTGCAATTCGTTCGCGGCGTGGTTGCGCGGCTCGACGGTGATTACGACACCGCGTTACGCAGTTTCGATCGCATGGTCAAGTTGAATCCGGAAGAACGCGTGCTCGCGAGTTACAACCGCGCGCGCATCTTCATGTATCAACGACAATATGACGAAGCGTGGCGTGAGCTCGACGCGGGCGCGGCGCTCGAACCCGAGCATCCCGTGATCAAAGTGTTTCAGGCGCGTGTGCTTTATTACCGCGGCGAAGTGGATGAAGCGACGCGGATTCTCGAACAGGTGCTTGAAGGTCATCCGCAGATGGACGGCATCCGGCCGATTCTCGCGATCTGTTTGAGCGCACAAGGTCAACACACAAAAGCCAACGAACAGTTAACTCAAAAAGTGCGACAAGTGGCCGAAGGCGATTACGATATCGCGTACTGGCTCGCGTCTGCTTATCTTTTGCAGGGCCGGCAGGTGGAAGCGTTGCGCTGGTTGGAAACGGCGATTCGTCTTGGCAACGAGAACTATCGCTGGTTTGAGTCGGATCCAAACTGGACTGACATGCACGAAGATTCGCGTTTCGTGGAGTTGATGACGGGAATCAAAAACAAAACCCCGGCAGCCAGGGACCAGACTGCATGAGAACTTTTGTCGTTGGCGACATACATGGCCGCTGCGCGCAGCTCCTCAATCTGCTTGATATGCTGCCGCGCGATCCCCGAACCGACACGCTGGTTTTCCTCGGCGACCTGATCGATCGCGGCGCCGACGCGCCGTGTTGTGTGGACCACATACTCAAACTGCGTCGCGAGAACCCGGAGCGAATCATCTGCTTGCGGGGCAATCACGAACAGATGTTGATGGACTTTCTCGACGGTCACACTTCGATCTGGTTGACGCCGGTGACGGGTGGTGAGCGGACGTTCGAGCAGTACACGCTTGAGCACGTGCGCGCGCAAACAGAAGCGGATCTCGAAGAGATGCGGCGCGTGTTTGAGGAGAAGTTTCCGCCGGAGCATCTCGAATTCATGCAGAGTTTGCCGTTCTACTACGAAGACGAGCACGCGATCTACGTGCATGCGGGATTGGACGAAGGCAAGCATCCGAGTGAGAGTTCGCCGATGTCGCTTTTGTGGATGCGCGACATGGACTTTTACAAGAACTATCGCGGTAAGCCTTGCGTGTTTGGTCACACGCCGACGCCGCTACTACCTTTGCGCGGCCGCTTGGGCCGGCACGGCATCTACATTTCTCACAGCGCAGTCGGTCTTGACACCGGCTACAACCACCAATCGCCGCTGAGCTGTATCTCGTTACCGGATTTCAGTCTGTACCAAACCTTCGCGGACGGCCGCGAGGAAACTCACCAGATCACTTCCTTCATCCCCGAACAGTTGCGCGAAATGCAACGCCGCGCCGGCTTTGCTGATTAATTAATCTGTGTAATCTGTGGATGGTTTTCGTTACGGTACGCAACGCTGCTCGCGTAACGGAATTAAATCCACACTCGTTAACTTGCGCGTCGCGGCATCCAGTCCGATGCGAATCGCCATTGGACCACCATCACACGTCAATCGCAGCGTGCTGCTGCGCTTGCCGTTTCCACTAAGCGTCTCGCCGAGTTTGCAACTGCCCCACGCTGACGCGGCCGTGAACTGCCGGCGCGCTCGTTCGTTATCAAAGCCCGGCGCAGCGACTGCATCCACCGCCTTCCCGTCCCACGAGCCAAGCAGCTTGACTAACAGATCGGCGGTCTTTGTCATGTCCGCGTCGGGCGGCATCACCGGCGCGATGGCGATCGCCTGAATCTTCGGCGGCATCGTCGGCGCTAACGTGATGCCGACATCGAGCCAGCCGCGTTCGCACTTCATTTGCCAACTTCCGCGCAACGCGTTCTCCGGTTCGATCGTCGTCGCCGGCTGGCACGTTCCATGCTCCTGCGCGAGCGCCTGCCAGCGACTCTTGCGCGCCTCCATAGGCGCGTCGAGGAAGAAGTTGTCAGCGGTGATACGATTCGCGAGTGCGTCGTCCCACTTGATGATCAACTGCGAGATGTCTGCCTGGGCTTGCAGTAGCGCTGGCGACGGTTTCACTTCGCGCTTTTGCAACGCGCCCGTGCGATGAAGCGCAGTCAACGTGTCGTTGAAGAGTGTGCCGAATCCGCCGTACGTCAGGTTGCCCATCGCGATCAGACCGACGCCGTACTCCGGCAACCAACGCATCAACGAACCGTATCCTGGCAGACCGCCACCGTGGCCGATCACGTATTCAAAACGGCAATCCTGCGACACGCCGAGACCGTATCCGTAGCCAGACACGCCGAATTGCAACGGCGCGTCGGTGGTCGAGCGAAAGGCGCCGCCCGGCGAGAAGCGCCAGAGTTGTTGCATCTCGCGCGCACTGCTGCGTTTGATTGGACCACGCTCGGGTTCGTCGCGTGGCGGAAATGCTGACAGCAGGAACGCGACGTAGCGCGCGAGATCGTGCGCGTTGGTCCAAAGACCACCCATCGAGCCGAACGACCCGTGCGCGAGAATCGGTTCGGGTTTCCAGGCGTTGTCTTCGCGGCGATAGCCCAGCGCGATCTGTTCGCGCGGCACTTGCGACATTTCAAACGTGCTGGCGTTCATGCCGAGTGGCCGCAGGATGTTGTCGCGAACGTAATCGGCGTATGGCTTACCGGAAGCTTTGGTGATGATCTGGCCGAGGATTCCGAAGCCGTAGTTTGAGTATTCGAAAGCGGTTCCCGGCGCGGTCGAGAACGGGATGCCCGCTTTCATCCACGCGCGCACTGTTTCATCCGATTGGGCCAACTGACGGTCGCCCCACGGATTATCTTCCGGAAAACCTTCGGAGTGCGTCAGCAAGTGGCGAATGCTGATCGCGGGTGAATCGCTTGTCGGGTAAGCAAGATCGGCGAGCGCGGGAACATACTTATCGACTCGATCGTCGAGCGACAGTTTGCCTTCATCGCGTAGCTTGAGTATGGCCATCGCGGTGAAGCTCTTGGTCATCGACGCGATCCTGAAAACCGTCTCCGGCGTGACTGGCGCTTTATTGGCCTCGGTAGCGCCGCTACTCACCTCACGAACACCCGCCGCTTTCACCCAAACAAGCCCACCATCAACGATGACGCCCATCACCGCACCCGGCATCCGCTCAGCGTACGCCTTAAACAACTTCTCAATCTCCGGAAACGCCGCCGCGAGCTTCTGCTTCCTCTCCGGATCCTTAAACGCGGCCGGCGGTACATTCTTCTGTGCCTGAGCAACCGAACAGATCAAACAGATCTGAACAGCTAAGCTGAAAATGAATATCTTGTAACTTCTGTTATTCATGTCAATTTTGGTTTGTACTCGCGAAATTTTCTCTTGACCTGAACCGTCGATCCAAAGTTGATCAGTAATCCGTTGTCGATATTGGTAGCAGTCAAGTAATGAACCAGTTGGACCTCGTGTTGTGGCGACAAATTGTGAACGGCTTTAACCTCAATTATCAACTTGTCATCTATCCAGAGGTCTGGCTGGTACAAGCCAACCGCTATCCCGTCATACCAAACGGAAAGCTCCTTTTGCTGTTGAGCAACAATGTGCAGTTTATCTAGTTCTATCTTAAGAGCGTTCTCGTAGATCTTCTCTAAGAAGCCCGAGCCAAGAACGTTGTGTACCTTATACGCACAGCCAATGACAGTGTGAGTGAGGTTGTTTATCTCCATCTCAATACTCCGTGAGGAAAGTGTTGACAGGATTTCAGAATTTACAAGATTAAAACCATGGTCAATCGAGTCGTTCGTATTTGTAGCGATCTCCCAGGATTCTTTTGTGCATGTACTGGCCAATGGATTTGGCAGACATTAACCCGACGTACTCGAGTGGAGGAACATTCAGGTACCGGTACTTGTCCCCAGTGCGAAAGATGACATCCAAGTGCCGGGCGTCTTCGTCGTAACGAACATACTCAAGCATCTCAGACTCAACCGCAACGAACTTATTGCTTGTAGATCTCCCCGCCGGCATCGACAAACTCTCTTGCTTTCTCCTGCATCCCCAGCGTCAGCGCCGCTGCCTCGTCGACCTGTTTTTGGGCGGCGTATTCGCGCACGTCCTGGGTGATTTTCATGGAGCAGAAATGAGGGCCACACATTGAGCAGAAGTGCGCGAGCTTGGCGCCTTCCTGAGGGAGTGTTTCGTCATGATATTCGCGAGCGACTTCCGGATCGAGTGAGAGGTTGAACTGGTCTTCCCAGCGAAACTCGAAACGGGCCTTCGACAAAGCGTTGTCGCGATACTGCGCACCCGGATGACCTTTCGCCAGGTCCGCCGCGTGCGCCGCGAGTTTGTAAGCGATGACGCCATCTTTGACGTCCTTTTTATTTGGGAGGCCCAAGTGTTCTTTGGGAGTTACGTAGCACAGCATCGCCGTGCCAAACCAGCCAATCATAGCGGCGCCGATGGCTGATGTAATGTGGTCGTAGCCGGGTGCGATGTCGGTCGTAAGTGGACCAAGCGTGTAGAACGGTGCTTCATGACAAGTCTCGAGCTGCTTGTCCATGTTCTCTTTAATCAAGTGCATCGGCACGTGACCCGGACCTTCGATCATCACCTGACAATCGTTTTCCCACGCGATCTTTGTCAACTCACCGAGCGTTTCGAGCTCAGCAAACTGCGCTTCGTCGTTCGCGTCAGCAATCGAACCGGGACGCAACCCATCGCCAAGCGAAAACGAAACGTCGTAAGCAGCCATGATCTCGCAGATCTCACGGAAGCGCGTGTAAAGAAAACTCTCTTCATGATGCGCGAGACACCACTTGGCCAAGATCGAACCACCACGACTCACAATTCCCGTCGTTCGACGTGCGGTTAACGGAATGTAAGCGAGCCGCACGCCGGCGTGAATCGTGAAGTAGTCAACGCCCTGCTCGGCCTGTTCGATCAACGTGTCGCGAAAGATCTCCCACGTTAGTTCTTCAGCTTTGCCGCCGACCTTTTCGAGCGCCTGGTAGATCGGAACAGTGCCGATCGGAACAGGCGAGTTGCGAATGATCCACTCGCGTGTCGCGTGAATGTTTTTTCCAGTAGAAAGATCCATCACCGTGTCGGATCCGCAATGAATGGACCAGCGCATCTTGTCGA
>DATELP010000141.1:0-8742 GCA_035276425.1 Pyrinomonadaceae bacterium | reverse complement strand
TGATCGAACGGCTGAGCGACGAAGAAGTTCTCGCCGTCGTCGCCCACGAAGTGGGCCACATTCACTCGGAGCACGTGCTCTACCTGACCGCCGCTCGCCTGATCGAGTTTCTCGCGAAGAGCGCCGTGCTTGCGTCGCCGTTGACCTTCATCGTCAAAGAAGTCCTAACGATGAGCATGCGCGCCGCACTGCTCGCTTGGGCCAGACGCGCCGAGCTTTCCTGCGATCGCGCAGCACTACTCGTTACGCAGGACGCAAATATCATCGGCCGCACGATGATGAAACTCAGCGGCGGCACCTTTGCTTCGCGCGTCGACTACGATCAATTCCTCGCGCAGGCACGCGACTTCCAGAAGAACTACGACGAGAAAGCACTCGATCGTTTCTGGGCCGACGTGATCACCTCGGGCTTGAGCCATCCGTTCCCGGTATGGCGCGTTTCGGAAATTCTGCAGTGGGTCGAAAGTGGTGAATACAAAGCTCTCATGACTTCACCTGAAAGCGCGGCCGCATAGGTCCTATAGGACCTATCGGCCCTATACCGATTAGAATGCTTCAAAACAAAACCGGAATCATTTTTGGCGTGGCCAACAAGCGCTCCATCGCCTGGGCCACTGCCCTGTCAATGCACGAAGCGGGTGCAAGACTCGCCTTCACATATCAAGGCGACCGGCTCAAGGAAAACGTCGAAAGCCTGACGAACGAATCAATGCCCGGTTCGTTGCTGCTTTCCTGCGACGTGACCAAACAGGACGAAGTCGACGAAACGTTTCGCCGCGTCGGCCAGGAGTTTGGCCGGCTCGACTACCTGATTCACAGCATCGCTTTCGCTCCACGCGAAGCACTTGGCGGTGAGTATCTCAATACCAGCCGCGAAGCGTTTCTCACGGCGCTCGAGATCAGTGCTTACTCGCTCGCGCAACTCTCGCGCGCCGCGGCGCCGTTGATGACCGAAGGCGGCAGTATCGTCACGATGTCTTACTACGGTGCGGAAAAAGTAGTGGCGGGTTACAACGTGATGGGCGTCGCGAAGGCCGCGCTCGAAGCCAGCACGCGTTACCTCGCAAAAGATCTCGGACCGCGTAACATTCGCATCAACGCGATCAGCGCCGGCCCGATTCAAACTCTGTCCGCTCGCGGCGTTTCTGATTTCAGTTCGATGTTGAAGCACCACGCCGAACGCGCGCCGCTCGGACGCAACGTCGAACCGCGCGAAGTGGGAAACACCGCTGTCTTTCTCTGTAGCTCAATGGCTTCGGGCATCACCGGCGAAGTGATTTACGTCGACTGCGGTTACAACATCATCGGCATCTGAGCGGGCATGGAAGAAGAGACAAAAGAAATCCGACCTCCCGGATCGACGCAGGACGAGCAACTACTCGAGAGTCCGCGGCCGGATGAGTTTACGCACACCGACACGTGGCGCGTGTTTCGCATCATGGGTGAGTTTGTCGAAGGCTTCGACGAACTCGCCACGCTCACACGCGGCGTTTCAATCTTTGGTTCGGCGCGTTCAAAACCTGACGATCCGGATTACCAGGCCGCAATGGAAACCGCAGCTCTGTTAGCCGCTGAAGGTTTCGCAGTCATCACGGGTGGTGGTCCAGGAATCATGGAAGCCGCCAATCGCGGCGCCTTCGAAGCGGGCGGTCTTTCCATTGGCTGCAACATCGAACTGCCGTTCGAACAACGGCCCAACGCTTATCAAACGCGCAGCCTCAAGTTCAAATACTTCTTCGTGCGCAAGATGATGTTTGTGAAGTACAGCCTCGCATTCATCATCTTTCCCGGAGGCTTCGGTACGTTTGACGAACTCTTCGAAGCGCTCACGTTGATTCAGACACGAAAGATTCGCAACTTTCCCGTCATTCTGTTTGGCTCGCGTTATTGGAGTGGATTACTCGATTGGTTCAAAGACGTGGTGCTGACGGGTGGAAAGATCTCCGATATCGATTTCAGCATCTTTCATGTCACTGACTCACCGCAGGAAGTGATCGAGATCATGAATCGCAGTCAAAACTCACTCAACGAGTTGGACAAACTCGTTTCTGACGAAATTCGCATTCCCAGTTAGGGCCACAAAGAAGCAGGCCACAAAGAGGCACAAAAAAGAAGGGCTCAGGGATTCAGGCTGTCGAGGAGCCACGCAACGTAGGGACTGGAACCGGCGACGATCGGAACGGCAACGATCTCGGGCGTTTCGTAACTGTGCAGCGCGCGAACTTCTCGTTCCAACTCCGCAAACTTCGCGGTCGTTGTCTTCGCAAGCAACAGAATCTCACTCTGGCGTTCGATCTTTCCTTCCCAACGATAGACCGATTCCATTTCCGGCAGAATCTGTACGCACGCGGCGAGGTGTGCGCCGATGAGCAGATCGGCGAGACGCGTGGCTTCCTCACCGCTGGCCGCGGTCATGAAAACTACAATCGCATCGTCGCCCGGCATTGCTATCTTTCTTCAGGGCTATCCTCAGGACTACCTTCAGCGTCGTCTTCGTCATCTTCATCGTCGTATTCGTCTTCGTCGACTGTTCCGCCGGTGAGTGGCGTCGTATCGCCGCCGAAGAAAGCGTCGTACAGATCCTCCGCACGGTCCACGTCGCGCTCGTCAACAAAAATCTCCGCGCCTTGGGCCGTGGCCGACAACAACGGTGAAAACGCGTCGAGGCCACCCGACTTGATCATGGACCGAATGCCGTTCTTTTGAAAGATGTCATTGACCATCTCGGCTTCGGCCGTTGCTCCGAGTTTGTAGAGCGACACGAAACGCGCCTCGCTGTTGTCGTGCACAGTGTTCTCGGGCGTGAGCCGTTCGACCAACTCCGTGTCGTCGTCAGGACAGCGAGTGATACCTTCTTTGTATTCTGCTTCACACGTGGGGCAAAACATTAAGAGTCTCCTGCTTTGTACTTTGTTCTTTGAGCTTTGTTCTTTGTGCTTTGTACCAAGAACCAAGTACAAAGTTCAAAGTTCAACCCCTTGCCACAAACGGTATCTCATCAAAATGTGTCATTCGTTTGAAGGCATGGAAACGATCGTTAATCTCACCGTGCGTGAGACGGCGGACGCGTTGCGTGCCAAACTCCTCGACGTTGAACGACGCCATCACCGAGCCGAAGATCATCGCGCGGCGCATCGCGTCTTCATCCAGACGCTCCTGGCTCGCGAGATAGCCCATGAAACCACCGGCAAACGTGTCGCCCGCGCCGGTCGGATCGAATACCGATTCCAACGGATACGCGGGAATGGCGAAGTAGCTGTCGGGTGTGAACAGCGCCGCGCCGTACTCGCCGCGTTTGATAATCAGCGCTTTTGGTCCCCAACTCAGGATTTCGCGCGCGGCCTTGATCAGATTCGGAATGCCCGTGAGCTGGCGAGCTTCGGCGTCGTTGATGATTACAACGTCGACGACTTTGATCGTCTGCACTAACGAGTCGCGTGTGTGCTCGATCCAGAGATTCATCGTGTCGAGCGCGACGAGTTCCGCGCCGGGCATCTGTTCGCGTACGCCGCGTTGCAGGTCGGGCTGAATGTTGCCGAGGAACAAGAGCCGCGAGTTTTTCGACTCTTCTGAAAGTTTTGGCTGAAAGTCTGCAAAGACGTTCAGGTCGGTGAAGAGCGTGTGCGCGACGTTCAGGTCGTAATCGTAACGGCCGCCCCAGCGAAACGTCTTGCCGTCTTCGATGCGTTCGAGGTCGCGGATGTTGACGTGGCGCTCCTCGAACACGTTGTAGTCAGTGAAATCGCCGCCGACAACGCCGACGATGCTGACGTCGGTGAAGAAGCTGGCGGCGATAGAGAAATGGGACGCAGAACCTCCGAGCATCTTCTCGCATTTGCCGAAAGGAGTTTCAACTACGTCGTAGGCTACGGAACCAACCACTAAAAGGGACATAGGTTGTCTTTATGTAGGTCGTTTAGGTTGTGTCTGAAAAACCACCAACTTCGTTGGTGGGATTGTCTCCAGATTGCGTCCGGAGTTAGGTTACGTCTGAAAAACCACCAACTGCGGTTGGTGGGATTACGGTTTGACTTCGAGAGAGCGTTCACGCAGCTCCTCACGCGCTTGTTTTGCGAAATCGCCGTCGGGATAGTCTTTGATCAACTTGCTCAGGTATTCGCGGCCCATCTCGCGAAACTGTTCGGCAGTCAGGTTTTTCTTCTCGCCGCCGTCGAAGGTCACATACTGGTTAGGACGCTGCTTACCTTTGTTTTCAGACAGCCACAAACTGCTCTGGCCCGCCATCAATAACACTTCCTCGATCCGCGCGAAGTTTGGATTGCCGGCGATGATCTCTTCACAGCGTTTGAGCGCGGCAACGTAGGCTTTCTTCAACTTGAAGTAGTTCTTCGCGACTTCGAGATTGTGCAGCGAATCTTTCTCTAAATCCGGGTCGCGCAACGTCGACTGGTCTGGTCCACTGCGCACGCCCTGAGCGTTCGCCGCCGGGGCGGCAACAAAAAGCGTTGCCGCAATTATCAGAATTAAAAACCGGATTTTCATAACGCACCTCACGAACCAATCAAGAATGCATCAGCGCTCTCGTTTTGAGTTCAACCTTCAGGTTGTCTTGTTTGAAGCAAGCTAAAGCTTGAACTCAAAACGCCTGGTACTTTTTGATGATCGCTTCCAGCTTCTTCGCTGTCTCCGCGGGCCAATGATCGGGCTGCGTGAAGATCGCGTGCTGCAACGCCGATCCGCACTTGCAGCTCCGTTCACCATCCTTCAACCGCCGCACCGCTTCACGCAAAATCATCTGCGCGTTGCGCACATTCTTGTTCAAATACTCAACCACGGTCTCGATACTCACCGCATCGTGACCCGGATGCCAGCAGTCGTAATCCGTCACCAGCGCCAGCGTCGCGTAACAAATCTCCGCTTCACGCGCGAGTTTCGCTTCCTGCAAATTTGTCATGCCGATGATGTCCATGCCCCACGAGCGATAGACCTCAGACTCGGCGACCGTCGAAAACGCCGGACCCTCCATGCACAAATACGTGCCGCCACGATGCGTCTTCACATCAGCAACACCACACGACTCCTGCAACAAGTCGCCCAACGCGGAGCAAACCGGATGCGCGAAAGACATGTGAGCGACAATTCCCTCACCAAAAAACGTCGACTCCCGAACCCGCCCACGCGTGCGATCGAAAAACTGATCCGGAATCACCATGTCCAGCGGCGCATACTGCTCCTGCAACGATCCCACCGCCGACGCCGATAAAATCCGCTCGACGCCCAACAGTTTCATCGCGTAGATATTCGCGCGATATGGAACTTCAGTCGGCGTGTAACGATGGCCCACGCCGTGACGCGGCAAAAACGCGACGCGCTCGCCTTCGAGAGTTCCGATCACAAACGCATCGGAAGGATCGCCAAAAGGCGTTGGAACCTTCACTTCTTCAACGCTCGTCAACTCCGGCATCTGATACAGACCGCTGCCGCCGATGATCCCAAAGCGCACTCGGGGAAGACTACTCATGAACCTCGGTTTCCTCCTCGCGAAAAGGAACCGCAATCAATTCCTTCTCGCCTTCCTGTAATCGACACACCGGCTCGTCCGGATCGTGATAGAACAAACAGAACCAGTCATTACGCGCCGCTTCCGGCAGCAAACGCTTCTTCGCCGACAACGTCTCCACCGGATAAAGGTCGTAACCCATGATCCACGGCAACCGCAGATGCGCGCGCGTCGGCACGAGATCGGCAAAGCCAAACATCGTTCGGCCATCGCGTTCCAAACGCCAGCACTGCATCGAGCGATTGTGCCCGGGCACGGTTTCCAGCGTGAGGCCCGGCACTACTTCGTAGTTCTCTTCGCGCGGCTCGAGTTGTCCTGAAGCAACCAGCGGCCGCCAGTTATCCGGCAAATAACTCGCGCGATCGCGTTCGGTCGGCTGTTCGGCATGTTCCAACTCCGCCCGCGAAACTAAGTAACGAGCATTCGGAAATGTCGCGACAGCATTACCATCCGAATCTAACCGCGTATTGCCGCCGGCGTGATCGAAATGCAGGTGCGTGTTGACCACGATCGTCACTTCCTCAGCCGTAACACCAGTTTGCTCAAACAACGTTTCCGCAAGCGTACGCGCGCGATCGATGCCGTACATCACCGACAGCTTTGCCGACCATTTGTCGCCGATGCCGGTCTCGATCAGCACCTTCTCGGAACCGGCAGAAACGAACACACAGTTCATGTTCAGCCGGATGCGATTCTCGTCGTCCGCGGGAAAAACTTGCGACCAAAGCTTGCGAGGAACCACACCAAACATGGCCCCGCCATCAAGACGGAATTCCGCGTCCTGAATAACGTGCAGCGAGTAGTCGCCCAATTGCATGTTCAAGGCAATCCACAGATTACGCAGATTTCTTACTGAAAGACTCTGCGTAATCTGTGGATGGTTTGTCGTTCTGCTATCAGTTGTTCGGCTTTGGCTTAGCAGCGGGCCTAGCCGTCGGCTTCTTTGCCGGCGCTGGCTTCGTCGCCGGTCTCGACGGCTCTGGTGCAGCAGCGGGCGGTTCACCCTGCTGCGGCATGCTCATTCCCGGAGGCAGTTGCGGCATCGCCGGCGCCTCAGGCGGCTTGACGGTGTAGTTATCCGCCACCTTCACCTGCGAACGAGCCTCGATCTCTTCGATTACTTTCTTCTGTTTCTCTGTTTGCACGGCGGCCTTCGCCTTTTCGCGTCCGGTCTGCGGTGGACCAGCAAAAGGATTGTCGTTGGCTTCGCTGAAGAGAATGTGCCGCGCATGGACCATCTCTTCCGGTTTGCCGTCTTTCGTCTCGGTCTTTTTCTCTTCGACCTTGATGATGTGGAAACCAAACTGGCTCTGCACGATGTCGCTGATCTCGCCAGGCTTCAACGCAAACGCGGCCTTCTCAAACTCCGGCACCATCTGCCCGTGGCCAAACCAACCGAGGTCGCCGCCTTTGTCTTTGCTGCCGTCACTCGAAAACTCCTGCGCGAGTTTGGCGAAGTCTTCACCGGCCCGCAGGCGCTTCAACACTTCCTCTGCCTTGGCGCGGTTTACCTTGTCGGTGTCCATCTCCGGATGGCTCGCGAGATACGCATCGACTTCCGCGTCAGTCGCGGTCATCTTGTCTTTCAAACTGTCTTCAACGTACTTGATCGCGATGATGCGTGAAGTCTGCAACAACACCTGTAGCCTGACTTCGTTCTTCTTATCAATTCCCTGTTCGATGGCTTTCTTCTCGGCGAGGTAAACGCGGCCGAGACGCTGCTTGAGCTGCGCCATCTGGTCCTCGGGAATCTGCTGTGCGGCAAACTGCGGATCGCTCTTCTTCGCATCGGCAAGAAGCTGGTCGAATTTTTGCTGGTTGGCAGGCTGCTTGAAATAGTCGTCAACTTCCTGGTCAGTGAAGTTGGGTCCGTTTTCGCCCTGCGCTTTGAAGAAGTTTTGCGCGATGATGCTCGTCTTTTGGAACTCTAGCTGGCGCTTCATCTCAGGTGTCTTATCGACGCCGTGCGCCTGTCCTTCTTCGGCGACCGCCAGCAGTTGCTTCAGGTCCTTGGCGAAATCCTTGCGGGTCTTTTCATCGCTCGCGAGCTGGGCCCGAAGCTGCGGGTTTTGCAGCTCGCCGATCACGGCCATGTCCTCCGCCGTTAACTCAACTGGTCCGAGCTTCCGCGCTTTGACCTGCCAGAAGATCAAACCGGCTGAAAAAATCAGTGCGACTGCGGCTGCAATAAGAGCCTTTCGTGTAGAAGTCAAAACTAATGTCCTTTCCTGACTATTTGTGCTGGACTAACTCGAGCAGCACTCCATTCGTAGACGACGGGTGAATAAAAGCCACTAAACAACCGCGCGCTCCGACGCGTGGGATTTCGTCGATCAACCGTGCGCCTTTCTTCTTCAACTCCGCGAGCGATGCATTGATGTCGCAAACTTCAATTGCGATGTGATGAATTCCAGGCCCCCGTTTTGCCAAAAACTTTCCAACCGCGGATTCCGCACTCAGCGGTTCGAGCAACTCGACATGCGTGTCACCCACCGGCAGCATACAAACCTTCACGCCCTGCTCCGTCACCTCTTCAGCCGCATCCGGAGTGAAGCCCAACGCGTCGCGCCAGACTGCGAGGCCCTCGTCAATGGTGGGCGTGGCGATGCCGATATGGTCGACTTTCATTCTCTCTTAGTTCTTGGTTCTTTGAACTTTGTTCTTTGTTTGTGCTGCGCCGCAGCTTGCGGCTAAGTACAAAGCACAAAGAACAAAGTTCTACTGTTTTTCGAGCAATTCCTCAACCGCAGAATAAGGGTCTCGACGCCGGGTTGCAACTTCATCCGCGAGCCGCTCGAGATTAGCAACCGAAGATTCTGATGCCAAAACCCGCGCCAGGAGTCGCTCGCGCAACAATTCAACAATTCGCCAGCGGGCGATCGCGCGGCGGCGCTCACTACTTTCCGCGGCGCTCAACTGCGTTTGCCGGAATTTATCGATCGCCTCGGAAAGCGCTTCCAAGCCCTGATTCTCTGTAGCGACGGTCTTCACGATCGGCGGGTCCCAGCCGTCCTCGCGCGACTTCAGCGACAGCAGCGCTTCCAGTTCCTTTTCAGTCGAGTAAACACCGTCGCGATCGGCTTTATTGATCACGAAGATGTCGCCGATCTCCATGATGCCGGCCTTGATCGCCTGAATGTCGTCGCCCATGCCGGGCACTAAAACGACGATCGAAACATCTGCCGCTTTAACAATCTCGACCTCGTCCTGACCGACACCGA
>DATELP010000140.1:0-26407 GCA_035276425.1 Pyrinomonadaceae bacterium | reverse complement strand
TATTTGATCTGTTGCGGGCGAGCCGCCCGCGCTCCGTTCTCACTGCGCTTGCGACGTGTCGAACACTGCCTGGTCGTTCCACCAGAGTTTTTCGAAGAACTCGCGCGCTCCGGAGGTGTTGGCTGCCTGATCCAGGATCTCGGCGACGGTGCGATGGCCGTCGATTGCGTTGTAGAGACGCTTCTGGTGTTCGTCGATAAAGATAAAGAGATCGTCGAACGTGTGCGTCTGGTTCACCAGTGCTCCGGAGACGTTAGGCGGAAGGCGTTCTTCGATGCACTTGGTCCATGCGCGGCGGATCGGCACGTAGTTGAGGTAACGATCGTCATCGAAGCGTACTTGCAGTTGCTCGTTATTGCCGCTGTAGGCAACGAAGTCGTGATTGCTGATCAAACCGCGCCACAGTTCCATTTCGAGATACTGCTCGCGTTCCGGTAATGCGCTTAATTTTGGGCCGTGAGGCGTGTCGGCGATCGCGCCGCACCGTGGTGAATAAGCCGCCTGCCAGTACCAACGGCCAAACTGTAAATCGTTGCGTTCGAGAAAATCGTAGACTTGCGGCACCGAATACGTCCGGTCGCGCGGATTCAGCAGCGCGTCAACTAAAGCATCGGCGTCCAGAGAATTTCTTTCGCCGCGAAACAGCGAGATCAACGGATGATGTTGCGGTAACGCGCGCAGCACTGTAGTCAGATCCTTGACGTCCTGCGGCGACGTGCTGATACCGAGTCTTCGGCAGTACTCCTGAATCATGTGGACGCCGGTGCGGCCGTAAGGCGCGTAGAGCATCAGGTACATCGCGCCATCGGGCTTTAATAACGTTGCTAGTGATCGCAGACCCGCGTCGGGATCGACGAGGTGATGCAACACGCCCGTGCAAACGATCAGGTCGAACTGTTGGTTCAGCTCAGACGCACTCTCGATCGGGAGTTGGCGCAGTTCGAGATTTCTCAGGTCGTACTTTTGTTTCAACGCCTCGGTGTGCTGGAGGCTCGTTGTGCTTACGTCGATGCCGATGAGGCGCGCGTTCGGGTGCGTCAACGCGAACTTTGCTGACTGCCACGTGCCGCAACCGGCGACGAGCACGTCGAAGTCGGCGCGGTATTCCTTGTACGGCCACAGCAGATGCCATTCGGCGCGATGGACGTTCGGGTCTTTCCACAGGTCAACGGCACGATCGAGATGCGGCAGCGGAGGCGGATAGGGATGATTAGTGTAAAACTCGGAGATCGGATCTGTCATGAGGCGGGCGATTATACAGTATCAGAAACCCACCGACGAGGTCGGTGGTACTTTCATACGCTACCTATTAAAGGGTAGGTAAGGTCTGAAAGTACCACCGACGTTGTCGGTGGGTTTCTGATATGTTTAGCCCTGTGGGATGTTCAGTTGCTGGCCCACCTGAATCTTGTCCGGATCGTTCAGCTTGTCGCGGTTAGCGTAGAAGATCCTCATGTACTCGTTCGGATCACCGTAGAACTGCTTGCTGATCTTCGAAAGATTATCACCCGACTTCACGGTGTAAGTTTGCGTACTCTGTCCTTGTCCGCCACCGGCCGCCGCACCCATCGCCCGGCTCTGATCGACGCTGAAGTCAGCGGTCAGATCGTTCTGCCAGTTTGGATCGACGAGTTTGATCTGCTCCCAGATTTTGTTCTTCGCGTCGTCAGAAGGCGCCGTGCCTTTGATAAAGAGTTTGTTGTCCTGAACGTGCAGATTGTGCAGTTGCACCTGCTGCCGCTCGACCTCGTTCAAAACGGATTGATACTTCATCTTGAGTTGATCGAATTGTTGCTGTGCGTTCCCTTGCTGCTGAGCGTTCGACGCCCCGCTGCCGAACATCTTGTCAAAGAGACCCATGGCTCACATCCTCCAATAATTACTGATTTCGTTGCGCAGGGACTTTGCAAGACGAGTGCCGATCTCAACGTTGAAGAATTCGCTCCGTCTTAACCTCTCAATGAACAAAAACCGTGCAACGCTGAGTGATACGTTATCGTGCGCCTAGTGATAATATTCCCGCCACCGGAGGTTTTTTCCTTGCCGCGCTCAACGTCGCAAAACAACTCCCACGCGCCACACTATCGCGCTTGCAATCTCTGCGAAGCGATCTGCGGCATCGAGATCTCTGTCGCAGCGGACGGACGCCTCGACATTCGCGGCGACAAAGACGATCCGTTCAGTCGCGGATATATCTGTCCCAAGGCGGTTGCCTTACAAGACCTACACTTCGACAAAGACCGGCTGCGACATCCCGTTCGCCGCACGTTCCAGGGTTGGAAACGCATTAGTTGGGACGAAGCGTTTGCTGAAGTCGCCGAGAACCTCAAACGCATCAACGCCACGCACGGCAAAAACTCGATCGCCACATATCTCGGTAATCCGGTTGTTCACAACTACGGCGGACTGCTGTTTGCGCCGGGTTTCATTCGCACGCTGCGCACACGCAATCGCTTCTCGGCCACGTCGGTGGACCAACTCGCGCATCACGTCGCGGCGTTCTTCATGTTTGGACATCAACTGCTGTTGCCTGTGCCGGACGTCGATCGCACGCAGTTTCATCTGATGCTCGGTGCGAATCCCGCGGTCTCGAATGGCAGCATGATGACTGCGCCCGGAATGAGCCGGCGGTTGGAAGCGATTCGTCAACGCGGCGGGAAAGTCGTGCTCGTCGATCCGCGTTATAACGAGACCGCGCCGCTCGTTGATCGGCATCTGTTTATTCGTCCGGGAACAGACGTTCTGTTGCTGCTCGCGCTTTTGCAGGTCGTGTTTGAAGAAGGCCTGGTGCGGTTGGGCGGGGTGGCTTCGTTTACGAAAGGTGTAGAAGCTGTCGGTGAGATCGTGGCCGAGTTTACGCCGGAACGAGTGGCGCCGCTCACCGGAATCGACGCGAATGAGATACACACGCTCGCGAGAGAGTTTGCGACCGCTGAATCCGCGGTGTGTCACGGACGAATCGGCGTGAGCACGCAGGAGTTTGGCGCTGTTTGCCAGTGGTTGATTAACGTTTTGAATATCGTTACCGGCAACATGGACCGGCCGGGTGGGGCGATGTTTACCTTGCCGGCGTTCGATCCGCTCTCGGCGCCGGAGTCGTTAGCGCCGCGTGGTGGCTTTGGAAGATGGCACAGTCGTGTGCGCCACTTGCCGGAGTTCGCGGGCGAACTGCCGGTGACTGCGTTGGCCGAAGAGATTCTCACTGAAGGACCCGGACAGATAAAAGCGCTCGTTACTTACGCCGGCAATCCGGTTTTGTCGACGCCGAACGGACGCAAGTTGGACCGCGCGCTCGCTGGTCTCGAGTTCATGGTTTCGATCGATCTCTACATCAACGAGACGACTCGGCACGCACACATCATCCTGCCACCAACGTCTTCGCTCGAACGCGAACACTACGACGTTGCGTTTAATGTTTTGACAGTCCGCAACACGGCGAAGTTTTCACCGGCGTTGTTTGCACCCGCAGACGACACACGGCACGACTGGGAAATCCTGAGCGAACTGCAAAGCCGCATGGACCACAAGGGCGATCGTGGACCTGTAAAGTGGATGAAACGATTCTTCGGGCCGGAGAGAATTCTCGATCTCGGTTTACGTTTTGGACCATATGGCGCGAAGTTCAATCCGTTTTCGAATGGATTGACGCTGCGGAAGGTTCGGCAGGCTGTTCACGGGATTGATCTCGGGCCGCTGAAATCGTGTTTGCCGGGACGGTTGCGTACCGACGACAAGCGCATCGATCTGGCGCCGGAGGTTCTGGTTAAGGACGTCGCGCGAGTGAAGAAAAAGCTGCTCGACGCTGGACCGGTTAGTTTGAATGGTGAACTCTTGCTGATCGGACGTCGGCAGCTACGCAGCAACAACTCGTGGATGCACAACAGCGAACGACTCGTTAAGGGAAATCCGGCGAAGCCTCCCTGCTCGATCCTGATGAACCCAATGGACGCGGTTCATCGCAATCTGGCTTCTGGTCAAAACGTGCTCGTGCGATCGCGTGTTGGAGAAATTACCTTGCCCCTGGAAATCACCGACGAGATGATGCCGGGTGTCGTGAGCATCCCACACGGCTGGGGCCATGAACGAGCGGGAAATCACTTGTCCGTGGCCCAACAGCACGCCGGCGCCAGCATCAACGACCTAACCGACCCTCTCGCGATCGATGCGTTGTGCGGCACTGCGGCTTTCAGTGCTACGCCGGTAACGGTTGAGTCAACGTATTAGCAAGCAGTATGGACGCTAGCCAAAACTATTTTGATGTGATAAATACACGCAAGAGTGAGTAACGCCATGGCAAAGGTAAAATACATACACGTCGAATTCATTAATGACGAGTGGATCGTGCGAAAGGAAACCAGCTACCGGCCGATATCTGTCCATCGCACGCAACGAGCTGCGATCGAGGCTGGCCGCGAGATCGCGCGCAGTCAGCAGGGCCAAGTGGTAATCCACGGCAAAAACCAACGTATCAGGAAACGCATCAGCTACACCGTGGGTCCATATAATCCGCAGCCTCCGGAGGTGCTGTTCCCTTCCTTTCGTGCCAGCAGGAGCAAGAAGGCCATCATGGAAGCAGTTGTGGCCGCAATGCGTGAATTGGAGACTAAACCGAAGAGTCGAGGACGCGCTGCAAATACCATAAAGTGAAATAACAGATAGACACTCAACCTCGAGCATCCTCACATGCCGAAATCACTTTACCGAAATGACCCGTACGGGTTTGAGAAGAACGTATTCATTAACTGTCCCTTTGACGAAGCGTACCTGCCGCTCTTTCGAGCAATCATATTCACGGTTCACGATCTGGGTCTTAAGGCCCGCTGTGCTCTTGAACAGAGCAATGCCGGTGAAGTAAGAATCGAGAAAATTCAGAACATAATCGCGGAGTGCAAGTACAGCATTCACGATCTATCGCGCACTGAACTGGACAGAGTACATAGCCTGCCAAGATTCAATATGCCCTTTGAATTGGGACTCGATCTGGGGTGCAGAAGGTTTGGAAATGAGGACCAACAGCGGAAAGTGATTCTCGTAATGGACGTCGAACCTTTTCGTTATCAGAAGTTCATCTCAGATATTTCCGGCCAGGATGTTTACGCCCACAACGGCACCCAACGAGGAGTTATCAATCAGGTCAGAGACTGGCTCAGGCCCGCCTGGGATCCAGAAATGACTCTCCCTCCAGGCAGCGCCCACGTATTAACCCGGTTCACTCGGTTCAAAAAAGCGCTGCCTTCGATTTGTGCCGGTCTCAATTGGAATCCCAAAAGGCTGAGCTTCCACGATTACCTGTTCGCCACCGGGAGTTGGATCAAAAAGAACCCGCTCACGCGCGCGTAGAGGTGCGTTCGGTATTCGACGTGTCCTCCGGAATCTCCGGCAGTTGCTCGAAGATTAGCAACGTCTTGTTGCCATCGCGATCTTCGAAGCCCAGGCCGTCCTCAACTCCTGTACTCGCGATCGGAGCGATGCGTTCGACCTGCTCGACCAGGTGCTCGACGTGTCGCTGATCCTTCGCTGTCTCACGACCGAGGATGATCACGACACTTCCCGCGTCACTCCCTCTCGGTTCAAAATTCACACCAACCAGCGGTAAAAACTCTTCCTCTTCGTTTACCCCCATCTCGTTGTCGAGAACTTCCAAACGCGTCGAGCGAAACTGATTTCGCTTCGTAAAGTCTTCCAGAAAAGTCTTCCATTGCTCCTGCTTGATAAACGGCATACACCCCTCCTTAAAAAATCCCTGTTCTATTCACGCTCCTGCGGTTGCGCCGCCGGCGGCGTGAATTCACCCAACGTCGCGCGCACCTGCTGCTCCTTCCCGTCGCGTTTGACGGTGAGTGTTACTTCACTGCCCGGCGGCGTCCGCGCGATCTGATTACGAAAAGTATTCGGATCGGTGACTCCCGTACCGTTCAGTGCCGAGATCACATCACCACGACGCAGCCCGGCACGCTCGGCCGCACTCCCTGCTTGAACGTCGAACACAACCACACCGGGTCCCTGCGTCACGCCCAACTTCGTCGCTTCTTCAGACGGAATCCTCAACACGGTTATCCCGAGTTGCCCGCGCCTGACTTTGCCCGAATTGATCAACTGCTCAACCACCGTGCGCGCCATGTTCGACGGCACCGCAAAGCCCAACCCGATACTGCCACCCGACGGCGAAAGTATTTGCGAGTTAATGCCGATCAACTCGCTATTGGTACTCACGAGCGCGCCGCCGGAATTGCCGCGATTGATCGGCGCGTCAGTTTGCAGAAAATCTTCAAAGCTACCGTTACTCAACCCGGTCTGCCGCCCTTTCGCGCTGATGATGCCCATCGTCACGGTTTGGCCTACACCCAAAGGATTACCAATCGCCAGCACCACATCACCGACGCGCGCGCGATCCGAATCACCCAACACGAGCACCGGCAGTCCACTGGCCTCGACCTTCAACACCGCGAGATCGCTCGGCGGATCCGCGCCGACAACCTGCGCGTCGAGCGAGCGGCCGTCGTTCAGGTCGACTTTGATCTGTTCGGCGCCGTCGATCACATGATGGTTCGTCAGGATGTAACCATTCGCGTCGATGATTACACCTGAACCCAATCCCTGACGCGGCTGCGCCTGCGGTTGCTGCTGGTTTCGATCGCCGAAGAACTGGCGAAAGAACGGATCGTCCATGAACGGATACTGTTGTGGCTGACGCACACGCATTTGCGAATGAATCGTGATCACCGCGGGCACGACTTTGCTTACGACGTCGGCGTACGACGAGACCGGCATCACCGCCGGATTACTGCTCGTCGAACTCGCACTTCCGCCGCCTCCGGTATTCGGATCGGAAGCAGACGTAAGGTGATAATCGCCGCTTCTGTTCTGCCCGCGCTTGCACGCGCTTTGCGAAGCTACGATCGCCAAACCCAGAGCGAGCGCCACGCACACCGCAAATGATCTGATTGCCACAATAATTTTCTCCCTTCACTCCGATCACACAACACGCGGCGACATCTGGTCGTGCGACCGCAACATGCCGTGCAATCTCAAACTTAACGCGATCAGTATTACACCAAAGACTATCGCGTAGACGCCGATCAACCAAACGACCGCGAGCGCGCCCGCTCCCGGATTGATAAACAACAGCACGCCAAAAATGATCGACGCGATACCCGCGAGTATCAACAACAATTCACCCCTGATGTACTTGCGCATCTGAATCGCGGCCACGATTTCGAAAACACCCGTGACGATGGCCCATGCAGCAATCAACATCAGCAGCACCAGCGCCGTGATGCCCGGTATCGCGAACGCGATGATGCCCGCGAGCACACCGAGAATTCCTTCCAGCAAAAGCACCCACCAGCGTTTGTTCTCGCCGTGAGACTTCACACCCGCAGCGATCGCAAACACACCGTCAACGAGCGCATACGCGCCCCACAAAAGCACCAGCACCGTCAGCGTGATGCCCGGCCAAACAAACGCAAGTATTCCAAACGCAATGGCGGCGATTCCGCGAAGCAGCAAAGCCCACCAACTTCCCGTGTATACGGTTAACATCTTCAACTCCTTCAGCCGCGAAGAACCACAAACGTATTAGCAGCACATTTGTGCTTCTTCGTGGCACAAAATGGTTGGCGCACCGTGTTTTCACCATCGCACCGCGCCCACTTCAATCCGCAGTGAGACAGCCAGGTGCGCCAATCTCCATAACTCAACTCACAATTTTTCACTGCAAGCGGCGGTGCATTTCCGCCAGCTCGCGATTCAACCGTTCGATCCGTCCAACGAGATCGAGTATCACGGCGGCGCCCGCGTAGTTGACGCCCAAATCGCGCCGCAACCGTTGCATGCGGCGAAGCTGAATCACTACGCGGCGCGGCACACGCGGTCCTTCCGTATCGCTATCGACCGTGTCAATCAGGCCGCGTTCGGCGAGTCGCATCACCAGCGAACGCCGCGCGCCCACCGTCTCGGCCACTACATCCAACGTCAAGGGTTCATCGAGATCCAGATCGCTTGCCCACATGTTCTTAGACCTACTTTCGTTACTCCAACATCAGCGTCGTGGATCGAATCGAGAGATCCGCTGCAACTCCTCGTATAACCGACGTTCTTCAGCGCTCAACTCTTTTGGTACCACGATCTTCATCCGCACGTATTCATCGCCTCTTCCACCTTTACGCTTATTCAATCCCTGGCCACGAAGCCGTAAACGTTGTCCTGTATTCGTGCCGGGCGGAACTGTTAATTCAACTTTGCCATCAATCGTCGGCGCTTCGACTTTCGCTCCCAATGCCGCTTCCGACGGTGCGATCGCCAACTCCACTTCGAGATCGTCGCCCTTCACACTGAAACGCGGATGCGGTCGCAGACGGATGTGCAAATAAAGATCGCCGGGCTCACTGCCGTTGCTGCCCGCGCCACCTTGTCCGGCGAGTCGTATGGTCGAGCCATCACGCACACCGGCCGGAATGTTCACTTCAATAGTCTTCGGTCTTAAAACTTCTCCCGCTCCGCCGCACGTGTCGCACGTCTTGCCGTCAACAACTCCGGAACCATTGCACGTCGGACAAACTTCCGCGGTCTGCATCTGAAGCGTGCGTCGCCCGCCGCGATGCGCTTCTTCAAGCGACAACTCGAGTTCGGCTTCGATATCGCGGCCGCGGCCTCTGCGTACGCTGCGTCCCCCACGCGCGCGATTGAAGATCTCTTCGAAGATGTCGAAACCTTCACCACCGCCGCCGCGAAAACCGCCGAAGTCGCCGCTGTAATCAAAGTTGAAGTCACCTGTGTCAGGGCGTGTTGAACGTTGTGCTCGTTCATAGCCCGGCGGCGGCACGCCTGCTCCAGACTTAACCGCGCGCCAGTTCTCCCCGTACTGGTCGTATAGTTTTCTGTCTTCGGGATCGGAAAGTACGTCGTAAGCCTCTTGTACCTGTTTGAACTGTTCCTCAGAAGCTTTATCGCCCGGGTTCAGGTCTGGGTGAAACTTCCGCGCGAGTTTTCGATACGCCTTCTTGATCTCGTCCTCGGAGTCGCCACGTTTGACTCCAAGCGTCTGGTAGTAATCTTTAATGTTCGCAGCCATTCCTCGCGTTCGCCGTGCAATATATGTGTGTCGACCGCTGCGGGTTGTCTTAGGCTGTGAAAAAGATTTCCGTTTTTATTGTTGTAATCTTGATCTTTAGGGGAAGTTTGAATCGTGCATACATCGTGCCAACCGAATCGCAGCTTTGTTTGAGTTCAAGCTTTAGCTTGAGTTTGCAGGACGGCAGCCTAAAGGCTGAACTCAAAACCAGAACCCGCGTTCTGAGTTCAAGCTTTAGCTTGCTTCGGCGCGCTGGCTCAAATCACCCCGCAAGGGTGAAATAACCCAGCGCGAAACCGCTGGTTGTATGTTCCCGCCTTGTGGGAGTAGATTAGGACGACCCTCTCGTAAACAGCCCCCTGACTCCGAATTAGCGTAGTGTGCGGCTACGCTCGCGGTTCATCGACTGGGCGACGACCGCTCCCACACTACCTACAGGTGCGGTGCGCCCATGAACGACTCCCACGAGCAGGAACTGCACAAGTTACAAGCCGAACTCGCGCACGTTACGCGTGTCACTACCGTCGGAGAACTGACGGCCTCGATCGCTCACGAGCTCAATCAACCGTTGGGAGCGATAGTCACCAACGGCCACGCCTGTTTGCGTTTGCTCGCACGCGAAAATCCAGACATCGAAGAAGCGCGGCAAGCAGTCGAGTGCATGATTGCCGACGGCCTGCGCGCCAGCGAAGTGATCAAACGAATTCGCCGGTTGCTTAAAAAGTCAGCCACCGGAAAGTCATCACACAACATCAACAACATTATTCACGACGTGCTCCGTCTCATTGCCGGCGAGTTGAACAAGAACGGAATCAACGTGAGTACGCGATTGTCGAATCAACTCCCATACGTGCTGGTGGATCGAGTGCAGATCCAGCAGGTAGTCATCAACCTGATTCTTAACAGCAAGGAAGCGATGAGCGGCGCGGGTTGGCAGCCGCGTGAGCTAACGATCCACACCGGACAGACAGCAACCGACATTACAGTCAAAATTACCGACACCGGCGTCGGCATTTCACCGGAAAACCGGGAACAGGCGTTCGAGCCTTTCTTCACCAGCAAAGAAGATGGTTTAGGACTCGGACTTTCAATCAGCAGGACCATCATCAATGCACACGGCGGGAAGTTGTGGCTTGAACCCGGACCCGACGAACAAGGAACGATTTCGCAGTTTACATTGCCGCTAAGTGAGCATGTTTTATGAACGCGGGGCTGCAACTGGTGTTCGTGGTTGACGACGACGTTTCGATGCGCAATGCCATTAGTCGCTTGTTGTGTGCGGTTGGACTAATGGTCAAGACGTTCGCCTCAGCGCACGAATTTTTGGAGAGCAAGCTGCCGGAAGTTCCCGGCTGCGTGGTCCTCGACGTCAAACTGCCGGATTTGAGCGGACTCGATTTGCAACGAGAGATGGTCGAACGAGGGATTCATATTCCGATCGTCTTTATCACGGGACACGGCGATATTCCGATGTCCGTGCAGGCAATGAAAGCGGGCGCAGTCGAATTTCTCACCAAGCCTTTTCGCGACGAGGATCTGATCGACGCGGTCCGCACCGGCATCGAGCGCGATCGACACGGGCGAAAAGAACGCGCCGAGTTGGACGAACTGCGCGAAGGACTGGCGCAGTTGACGCAGCGCGAACGCGAGGTCATGGCGCTCGTGGTCGCGGGTTTACTCAACAAGCAAATTGCCTTGCGGCTCGGCGCCAGCGAGAAGACGATCAAGATTCATCGCAGTCACGTCATGCACAAGATGGGCGCCGACTCGCTCGCCGAACTGGTGCGCATGTCGCAGAAGCTCGGCATCGACATGCAACGCTCGTAGTCATAGATCTTGCTAGGACTAAAGTCCTAGATCATTTAACTCACGTCGTGTGTACACTGCTCTCACTTGGTTTAATCACTGAACAAAGTTCGACAGTTCCGTGGTCCTCCGCAAACATTTCGATAGGTATCTCAGATGTCAATACAGTCTCCTCAACCCTTTCGTTTCGAGCAGATCATCGGCGACTCGCCGGCAATGCACCAAACCATCAAACTCGCACGGCGAGTGGCGCGCAGCGACGTTTCGTGTGTGCTGCTTCAGGGTGAATCGGGCGTCGGCAAAGACTGTCTCGCGAAGGCGATTCACCAGGCGTCGCCGCGGGCAAACAATCCGTTCGTCGCGATCAATTGCGCGGCGTTGCCGTCGAACCTGATCGAGTCGGAACTGTTCGGCTACGAGAAGGGCGCCTTTACCGATGCGAAAGCGCGCAAGGAAGGACTGCTCGAACAGGCCGACGGCGGCACGATCCTGCTCGACGAGATCAGCGAACTCGATATCAACCTGCAAGCAAAACTGCTGCGCGTTATCGAAGAAGGTACGTTTCGCCGCGTCGGTGGTCTGCGCGATGTTCGTTTCACCGCGCGCGTGATCTCGGCTTCGAATCGCAATATCAAAAAAGAGTCGGAGGAAGGCCGGTTTCGCCTGGACCTTTACTATCGTCTCGCCGTGGTCCAGATCGACATCGCTCCGCTGCGCGAACGTGGTGACGACATCCTGTTGCTCGCCGAACACTGTTTGAACAGGCTTGGAAAACGAATGGGCCGCGAGGACATTCACGGTCTTTCACCGGAAGTCGCACGAGCGTTCAAGCATTACGATTGGCCCGGCAACGTGCGCGAGCTGCGCAACGTGATCGAGCGTGCACTACTGCTCGAGGATGGCGACGTGATCTCGACGAAATGTTTGCCGTCTGATTTCTTCGGGAGTCCGGTGGTGAAGGCTGTTGAGGGTGTGAATAAAGAAACTGTCGATTGCGAGTTTTGTCTTCCGGACGAAGGAATCTGTCTCGACGAATTGGAAACCTCATTGATGAACCAAGCCCTGACACGCTGCAACGGTAACCAAACCCGCGCCGCAAAACTTCTTGGACTCACTCGCGATCAATTTCGCTATCGGTGGAAGAAAGTTGAAGAGGCCAATCGCCCGCGCCTTGTTGCGGTTGGCGGATCGCACCGGTAACTCAGCGCGAGCGATTGTGCCTCTTCGTTCAGTGGAGGTGATGAAGGGTAGTCGGGTTTTTCGATTTCACCACCAGTGAATACTGCAAACGCATCGGCGATGGTTGTGGTACTGAGCGAAGCAGCGTCGAAATGACTTCGCGGAGTCGATCGAAATCGATCGGCTTCAGAAGACAGCAATTGCAACCCGCACTCAGCGCGTCGCTGTGCAGTTGAGGAGAGTCATAGCCGGTAAGGATCACAATCGGCACCTGGTTCAAAGCAGGATGCGAGCGCACCAAGCGTGTCACTGCCATCCCATCGAGTAACGGTAACTTCAAATCCATCAGAATCAAATCGGGATGTAACTTGTCCGCGAGGTCGATGGCCTGTGGACCATTCTCCGCGGCGATCACGTGACAACCGTGTCTATTCAGGAGGATTGTGAGCATCTCGCGCGTGTCGTCGTGATCTTCGACAACCAGTATCACCGGATCGTTATTCGTGGCTATTCGTCTGCGTCGTAAATTAACCTGCATAAACATTCGCTCCACTTCTTACGAGGGATAGGTGTAGCGCAACCTCGCCTAAGAATCCTTTCTCATTCACACCGGGCTTTAGCCCGGTGACAAACACTCACGCAGTCAGGAAACCGTTTCAACGGTTTCCATAGCGAGGGCAGCGAAACCGTTGAAACGGTTTTCTGCTGATGCGTTCCGTCTAGCACCGGGCTAAAGCCCGGTGTGAATGAGACGACCTTGAGGCAAGCCGTGCAGGTGCAGTTGGCAACTGATGTGCCGGTTTAGACACACTTGAAACAGACGAATAATTGATCGATGGAATCGAGAATGGATGAATTCACCCTGAATTGGCTGGGTGAAAATTCCCAAGCGGAATTGTTTTGTAAGGTGCGAGTGGCGAGAAACTCCCACAGTTCTCGCCATCAATGGTTCAAGTGCCTTACCCCACGCGAAACGCGAACATGGCGCTCACCCCAGTCGGGAGTGACGAACCAAAGTAATCTGACTCCCCAAGCCCTGTTTGCATTAGAGAGTCTGATAGCCTCGCACTTTCGGGCGTGATTGTAGTGGGAAGGCCTAAAGAGGAATATCGGGGTTTTCCCTGAGCAAAAACCTCGGTTTTTCCTCAGGAATACACAGATTTTCCCCTGAGGCAATTTGCCACATCGCCGCTTTCTCTCAGGTTAGCTATAATCTCCCCAATCGAAACTTCACTGATGCACACTGCTATGCAGGACAAGCCAGCCCTCTACGCCAAACTAATCCACTCTCTCGATGCGATTGTGTGGGAGGCTGATGCAGAAACTTTTCAGTTTACTTTCGTCAGTCCACAGGCGGAGAAGATTCTCGGTTATCAAATCGAGCGCTGGCTCGAACCTAACTTCTGGCTCGATCACACACATCCCGACGATACGGACTGGTGCTCGGCATTTTGTATCGACTCTACAAAACGCGGGCAGGACCACGAGTTTGAATATCGAATGATCGCTGCCGACGGCAATGTGGTGTGGTTACACGACATTGTTTCCGTGCGAGCTGAACCCGACGGAAGTATTCGTCATCTCAGCGGCATCATGTTCGACGTCACCAAGCGCAAGCAGGCGCAAGACGAACTACGCAAACAAACCGAGACCCTGCAAAAGATCGTCGACCACATCCCTGTGATGATCAGCTTTCGCGACGCAGCCGGACGTCTGGAACTCGTCAATCATGAATGGGAACGCACGTTAGGCTGGTCGTTGGCAGAGGCCCAAGACCGCAAAGGTGATGTCCTTCCCGAAATCTATCCGGCTGCGAAGAACCTGCGCCGTGTTCACGACGCCATTGCCGCGGCAAGTGGCGAATGGCAGGACTTTGAATCGAAAACCCGCGACGGCCGCTCGATCGACACTACCTGGGCCATCGTCCGTCTGTCAGATGGATCCACCGTCAGCATCGGCAAGGACGTCACTGACGCCAAGCGCGCTGAAGAAGAACGTAAACGACTGCTACAACGTCTGATCACCGCGCATGAAGACGAGCGGCGTCACTTGTCGCGTGAGTTACACGACAACATCGGTCAGTATCTTTCAGCACTGCTTCTCGGACTCGAATCGTGTGCGCGCTTGCCGCAACTTCCCGCCGCTGCCGTTGCTAAGTTGTCGTACCTGAAAGAAACAACGAAACGACTCGAGCTGGACGTACACGGCGTTGCACTGGAGCTGCGGCCGACCACACTCGACGATCTCGGATTGGAAGCAGCGTTGTCGAGCCTGACGCGTGAGTGGGTGCGAAGACACGAGCAAAGAATCAGAGCTGTCTTCAACAGTACCGGCTTTACCAATCAAGCCGGACGGCTCTCGTCTAACGTGGAGGTTGCGATCTATCGAGTCGTGCAGGAAGCGTTGACCAACGTTGCGCGGCATTCGCAAGCGGGCGTCGTAAGCGTGATTCTCTCGTGTGACGATCGTGAGGTGCAGGTGATTATCGAGGACGATGGTGTCGGCTTTGACGCCGAGAATTGGATGAGTGGTCCGGTGGAAAATCGCAGACTCGGTTTGATGGGTATGCAGGAACGCGTGCAACTCGTGGGCGGTGAGTTCAAGATCGAATCCGGCGCCGGTACGACGATCGTAGTCAGCATTCCGCTTTCGCAAAACGGAGCGGCAGGATAGCGCGATGGATAAGTTGAAGATACTTCTGGCCGAAGATCATCGCATCTTGCGCGAGGGCCTGAAGCGAATGATCGACGAGCAGCCAAACATGGAAGTGGTTGGCGAAGCTGACGACGGCATTGCCGCCTGGCAGAAGGCTTGTGAACTGGAACCGGACCTCATCCTGATGGACGTTTCCATGCCGCGCATGAACGGCGCGGATGCCACGTCGAAGATCAGAGAGCTGTGTCCCCAGGTCAAAGTCATTGCTTTGACTGCGCATCGAGCGAGCGCGTATCTCAGCCAGATGCTCAAGGCCGGAGCATCGGGTTACGTTCTCAAGCAAGCCGCTTTTGACGAACTTGTCGACGCGATCCTCACGGTGTCGAAAGGTGGACGATACATCGATCGCGCCTCGCAGGAAGTGATGGTTAACGCGCCGCCCGAGAACGTAACGTGGAAAGGCGAACCGCAGGGAAGACCGTTATCCGAGCGTGAGATTCAAGTGATCGCGCTGGTGGCAAACGGCTACACGAATAAAGAGATCGCCAACAAGCTCGCGATCAGCGTGAAGACAGTCGAGAGTCATAAAGCAAACTCGATGCAGAAACTCGATCTGAAAAGCCGTGCGGAGATTGTGGACTACGCGCGGTTCCGCGGTTGGATCTGAAGTAAATCCTGAAACGACAAGCCGTTTTTACGACCGGTCCACGTGCCGTAGCGGATTGGTTCGCGCAGTTCGAGGTTGTGTTTGGTGATGAGATCGAGAATGTAGTTCTCGTCGAATGCTGACGCGCTTTCCGGACTGTGTTCGTAGACGTAGCGCCAGCGATCATCGCCGAAGTTGAACTGCAACGCGTTCGCTCCTTTTGCGGCGAGCGCTTTTTGTTCGTGGTTCAAGAGGAAAAAGCTCGCGAGACAACGGCCGTCCGGCTTTAACAATCGTTCGATTTCGCTCAGATAGTTTTCGACTTCCGCCGGCCGCAAATGTGTGAAGATCGACTTCAACAGGATCAGATCGAACGAATGCGCTTCGTAAGGTAGTTCGCCGTCGCTGATTCGTGCGAAACGAAAGTTCGGGTGAGCGGTAGTGATGTGATTGGTACACCAACTGATCGATGGACCATGAATATCGACTCCTGCGTAGGCGCCGTTGCTGTCGAGGTAGTCTTTTAGTTGCAACGCCATCAAACCACAGCCGCAGCCGATGTCGAGAACGCGTTCATTCGGTTGCAGGTCGAGCAGCAACCGCAGGTACGTCATGAACTCCGCGCCGGAAGCTTCAAACGTGCGCAACGGGCCGACGTGACGGCGAAGGTGCAAAGGCGGAAAATCGGCTTTGCCGTTTATGGACCTGGAAACGTAATCGAGTGGCGCTAACGTCAGGTAAGCGAGGGTTCTAAGATTTCTCAGAACGCTGATCGACCGGCGGGAGAGTCGTTGCTTTGCTGACATTCACAAGATTAGTCGATCTCCTTTTCGTTGGGATCGACTTTCTTCACCGAATAAGATTCGAGGTATTGCGGATCGCGTCCGTGCGCGACCGTGATGTAAGCAATCTGCCCGCGGCGCGCTTCCAACGTGAACTTGTAATTACCCTGGTAGTTCACTCGCTGCGCGTGTTTGACGTCGACGACTTCCTGATAACGGATGCGTGGTCCACTCGCGCGCGCGATGGCCGTAATATAACGCACGCGGTAATCGGTGTCGTAGCCGATGAGGAGGTGTGAGACGCGCGGGTCGTTGACCGCCCAAACTTCCTGACGCTTCCGTTCTTCTTTCTCGAGGCGACCGATCGTCTTCAATCTCGCTTGGGCCGTCTCCCGGCTCATGCTTAACGAGACGCCCAAAATCTCCGGCCGCCCCTTCGCTTCCGCTGGGGCCACAAAGAGGCACAAAAAGCACAAAAGGCACAAGTGTATTTGCCAAATGAGTTTGTGCATCTATTTCGTCCTCACACTCGCAACGTTTGAATAGCTCGATCGTCCACCGCTGTTCGCCGCACGGACGCGGTAGAAGTAGGTCGTCTTGCGAAAGACTGTGTTGTCAGTGAAACTCCGCACGTTGGAACTGAGCGTCGCGATCTGAATGTAACTTCCGCCGACCGTCGTCGAGCGTTCGACGAGGAAGTTGTCTTCGTTAGTCGAGTTGTCGGCCCAGTTGAGTATCACCGATCCCTTTCCCTGACCGCCAACCGAAGTCAGCGTAGAAGGCGCGGCGGGCCGGTTTTGACACGCCGCATTCCCGATCACTGTATACCCAACCGCCGCACTCGGACTCCCGTAGTTCGCATTGTCAGGCACGATCGCAATCACCGGCACGCGCACAAACATTCGCGACAGCCGCGCGCCCGCCTGCGGGTTGCCAATCTTGCTGGTCGAAACAACGAGCGTGATCGTGTCGGTTCCCGTGTCGTACTTGCTTCCCGCATCGAGATTACCGACGACGGTCGCCGTGCCTTGCGAATTGTCAGCGTTGTGAACGTAAGTGCCGTAACGGAAACTCACCGCTCCGAGCAAGTTCGTTTCCATGCCGACAAAGTATCCGTTGTTATCCGCACCAGTGAAGAACACGCGCCACTGCGTGTTCGGCGTCTGCGGATCGGCCAGATCAGCCATCTTCAAACTGAAAACAAGTTTGCGCGATCCATCAGCAGAGTACGGCTCCGCAATGCTCAGCGAACGAATGTCGTGACTTCCCAACGTGTCCAACGAGTCGCCAGCCGGATCGCTCAATACAGCCACGCCCAAACCCGTACACGGACTCTCGTTCGAACTCGGAAAAACGTGCGCAGATGACGCGCCTTCACCATTCGCATTCAAAGCCGTGACGCGATAATAAAACGTCGTGGTGCCGGTGTCGTTATCGACGTAACTGTTGCCGTCAAACGCGCCGAACGAAGTTTCCGCACCACCTTCAACACCGCGATAGAGACGATAGCCCGTGATCGGCAAACCGCCATCGTCAGGTACGGACCACGCGAGATTCACGGCATCGCCGTCGCGCGTCGCGACGAGTTGCGGCGCCGCCGGCGTGGCGGTCGCAGGCGGATCGAAAGCCGCGTACAAACGCTTGCCGCCAGTCTGACGAATGATCGTGGCCTTTTGCGTACCGTCGTTGTCGAAACCGTCAACGCGTCCATCAGCATTGCGATCGACGCCGCGAATGCAATCGCCACTAACACAACCATCCGCATAAGCCGCGAGCACGCGGCCTTCCTTGTCGACAGTCAGATCGTTGAAGTCGAGCAGGTTGCGCGTTCCGTCAGGACACGACGTGCCTTGCGTGCAGACCACACCACGCTGCACCGGATCGTTCGGCGTCGCATTCGCGGTCACCCAACTCGCGCCGCCGTCGTAGGTCGTGGCGATGTAACCAAACCACGTGCCCGGGAACGTTCGATCCGTACCACGTCCACTCGCGCCTTCGGTCGTCGAACCGAGGAAGAAGAACGCCGCGCGATCGCCGTCGCCGGCAATCACCGCCGGAAACACGCTGTTCTGAACGCCTTGTGCAGCGCCAACGTCCTGCACGTGTTCCCACGTGACGCCGCGATTGTGCGAAACGGCGACTCGCGCATGTCCATCGCCGTCTGCATAACCGAAGTAGACGGTTCCATCTGCGCCGATGCCGAGCGAAGGATCCGTATCGCCGGAAGTGCTTCCCTCAACTGTACGAATGGCCCACGTCAGACCATTGTCTTCAGAAACCGCGACGCCCTGTTTGCCGTCGCACGATTTGTTCGGGACGTAAACAGTGCCATCGGGCGCGACTTTGATGTGACCGTGTAAGCCGCCGCATTGCACGAGCGTCCACATCGGTATCGCCGGACCAAACGTCAAACCGCCGTTGTCACTGCGCGCGATTTCCGCGAGACCGATGTCCTGCGAAGCGTAATAGATCGCGTTTGGATAAATCTTTCCATCCAGACCGGGCAACTGAACTACGACGCCTTTGAAACTGCCGTCAGCGTTGCGCGCGTACGGTCCACCGCCGATCGTCTGGTGGTCCACGCCGGAATTGATGCCTGAGCCCTGGCTGATGGTCCAATTCGCGCCGTCGTCATCGGTGAACGACATCGCGCTCAATTTACCGAGTAGTTGCGAAACAAACGTGCGATTGGTGCGATTCGGTCCCGCATCGCTGTCGGTGAAAAGAATCGGATCCAGCGTCAGCAGCGAAGTGTTTGGCGCGCTGACGTCGGTCCACGTCGCGAACGCCGGCGACGCGGTGTCGTCCCATTTCACGCGCAGCGTTTGCAAAGCAGCGACGAACATCGCGTTTCCGGTGGTCCAGTTAACACCGATCGTCGGTTCGCCTGCCGAATTGCCGAGTTCGAGCGGCGCGGCATAGTTGAAGTAACGCGGAGCGGGTTCGCTCGACGGCGTGGGAGTTGGTTGGGGCGCGGGTTTGGTCTCGATGGTGGCGCTGCCGTGATATTGATCGAGCGCGGTGGCCACGTAGTAAACAGCACGAATTGTATAGACGCCCGTTCCGCTTGTTGCGGGATCGATGGTCGTGTCTTCCCAAGTTAGTGGATCGGTTGGCGATGTGGCGCCGCGACCCGAGCTGCCGACCAGCGGACCGGAGTTTGAGTCCTTGTGAATATAGAGATCGTAATCGGTGACCGGTAACTGCCACTCGATCTTGATGCGAATGAGTTTGCCCGCCCAGTCTGCCTGCGTGCCGCCGACCGTCAAGGTAAACGTGTCGCACGTAAGTCCTTCCTGACAGAGAGTCTCCGGCTCGATGAGTCCGACCGGTGAGTTGAGCGCACCGCCACCGACTCCCGTTCCGGTCCATGTAAGCGGCGCGGTCGCCGTCGGATTGATTGTGGCGCCCGACGGGTTTGACGCGGATGTACTCCGAAGCATCGGCAACACTGCGACCAGCAACGCCACGATGAAGCCAGACACGATCCCCAAACGGTAGACAGACTTAGCCATCGATCTTTCTCCCTGTTTAGATTGGGGGTGCCCGGCCAGGAGTGCGTGAAAAGCGGAGGATCTACCTTGTCGGGCGGTAGAGCGAGGGAATTACTACCGCTGAAAAGTTACAGAGCCGTCACACTTTGCCTGCAAAAAAATTAAGACATTCTTGCGCTATCCTTGCGCCGCAAAGAAGCACAAAGGTTTTCTTGAGCCTTTTTGTGGCTTCGTCTTGACTACCCTATGTAGATATTGATATATACCGATACCTATATGGGCAGGAACTATCTTTCATACACCATGGCGCTGATCTTACAGGTCGTCGAACACGGCTATCGCTACGGCTTCGACATCATGACTGTCACCGGACTCGCCAGCGGCACCGTCTACCCCGCGCTGCGCCGGCTCGAAGACTCCGGCTTCGTCGGCTCCAAGTGGGAAAAGGCCAGCGTGGCCCAAGCGGCCCAGCGCCCGCCACGCAAGTATTACGAAGTAACAAAAACCGGACGAACCGCGCTCGCTGAAGCACGACAACGCTTTCGGCTGCTTGCGCAAATCGAACCACTCGCAACGAACAAACCCGCGCAGCAGAAAGGCTGACTCATCCGTGCCTGGCGCGAACGCAAAAAGCCCGTGGCTCTGGCTCATCACGCTCATCGGCGTGATCGTGCCGCGGCGTCTGCGCGCCGACTGGCGACAGGAATGGGAAGCGGAACTACTGCACCGCGAAATGCTGTTGGCCCAATGGCATCAACTCAACTGGCGCACCAAACTCAGTCTGCTTTCACACAGCGCCGGCGCGATGATCGACGCCTTGTGGTTGCAGCCGAGACGATGGGAGGACGCAATGATTCAGGACCTGCGCTTCGGCGTGCGAATGCTGCTCAAACACCGCGGCTTCACCACCATCGCGATCCTTTCGCTCGCGCTCGGCATCGGCGCGAACACCGCGATCTTTCAACTGCTCGATGCGGTGAGACTGCGCATGTTGCCTGTTAGAGCACCGCAGGAACTTGTCGAAGTTCGCATGGCCGACATGGAAGGCGCGCGCGGCGGAATCTGGCGCGAACCGTCGGTCACGTTTCCGATCTGGGAGCAGATTCGCGACCGGCAACAAGCCTTTTCCGGAGTCTTCGCGTGGGGCACTGACACAGCAAACCTCGCTCCCGGCGGCGAAGTGCGTCGCGCTCGGATGCTTTACGTCAGTGGCGACTTCTTCAACACCCTCGGCGTGAATGCATCGCGCGGCCGCGTGTTCACGAACACGGACGATCAACGCGGCTGTGCGGCCCCGGGCATCGTCCTCAGTCATGACTTCTGGCAACGCGAGTACGGCGGCGACGCGAACATCATCGGCCGCCAACTCACGCTCGCGGATCATTCGTTTGAAGTTGTCGGCGTCACGCCGGCGAATTTTTTCGGCATGGAAGTCGGCAGATCGTTTGATCTGTCGCTGCCGATCTGCGCCGCGGCGCTCGTGCGCGGCAATAACCGCATGTACTCGGGAATCATGTGGTGGTTGACGGTGAACGGGCGTCTCAAACCCGGTTGGACCATCGAACAGGCCGCTGCGCACACGCAAACGATCTCGCCGGATCTTTTCGCGACCGCGTTGCCTCCGGATTACCCGCAGCCGAGCGTGCAGACTTATCTCGGGTCGAAGTTGATCGCTGTGGCCGCAGGCACGGGCATTTCACAGTTACGTGAAAACTACGAGCAATCGTTGTGGCTGCTGTTGGCTATCGCCGCGCTGGTCCTGTTGATCGCGTGCGCGAATCTCGCGAACTTGTTGATGGCGCGTGCGAGTGCGCGCGAACGCGAGATTGCGGTGCGGCAAGCGCTCGGCGCGTCGCGCGGACGGCTGATTCGGCAGTTGCTGGTCGAGAGTCTCTTGCTGGCGTCAGTTGGAGCACTGCTGGGCGCGGTGTTGGCCCAGGCGTTAAGCCGGCTGCTCGTTGCGTTTCTCAGTACCGCTGCCGATCCGGTGTTTCTCGATCTCGCTCCCGATTGGCGTGTGCTCGGTTTCATAACAGGATTAGCGGTGGCGACGTGTCTTCTATTTGGCTTGACTCCCGCGATTCGCATCACGCGGCGACAACCAGGCGCGACGATCATCGCGTCAGGCCGCGGCATGTCCGCAACGCGCGAACGATTCACTTTGCGTCGCGCGCTCACGGTCGTGCAGGTTGCGCTTTCACTCGTACTGGTCGCCGGCGCGCTGCTGTTCTCGCGTAGTCTTGCGAAGATACTCACGATCGATCTCGGCTTTCGCGACGAAGGTGTCGTGACTGCTACCGCGCAGTTTCAACGCTTAAATCTTCCGCCCGAGCGCGTGCCGGTTTTCAAAGATGAGCTACTCGAACGCCTGCGCGCGATTCCGGGTGTGGAATCGGCGGCGCTCACGAATATCATTCCGTTGCGCGACTGGGGCGGTGGCAGCGCATGGATCGACGGTGCGGTGCGCGAGCCGAAACCGACGAGGCTGAGCCGCGTTGGTTCGGGTTATTTTCAAACGTTGGAAGTGCCGTTATTGGCGGGTCGTGATTTCGATGGCCGCGACAGAGTCGGCGCGCCGGACGTCGCCATCGTGAACCAGACATTTGCGCGCAGGTTTCTGAATGGAGCCAATCCGGTGGGCCAACGTTTGTGGATCGAAGCCGCGCCGGGATCGCCGGATACGCTCTACGAGATCGTCGGTCTTGTCGGCGACACGAAGTATGCGGATTTGCGCGAAGAGTTTCGTCCGATCGTTTACTATGCTGCGGCGCAGGACGACGGCGCGGGTGCAGGCGGAATGTTTTTGATCCGTTCGCGTTTGCCGCAAGGCGAGATCGTCGCCGCGGTGAAGCGAACGCTCAACGAGATCAATCCCGCCATCACGGTTAGCTTCGAAGGATTGAAACCGCTGATCGACGCGACTGTTCTGCGCGAACGATTGATGGCTACACTTTCGGGTTTCTTTGGTCTACTCGCTTTGTTGCTCGCGTGTATCGGCGTTTACGGTATGCTTTCTTACGGCGTTGCGAGCCGGACCACCGAGATCGGAATTCGCATGGCGCTGGGCGCGCGGCGCAGGGATGTGTTCTGGATGATCCTGCGTGAAGCGTTGTGGCTGGTGGCGATTGGTGTGGTGGTCGGGTTGCCGTTGATCTTCGCGGTCACTCGTCTGGCTGCTACGCTGTTGTTTGAGTTGAGTCCGACGGATCCGATCTCGCTTGTGTCTGCTGCGTTGTTGTTGCTGGGTGTCGCGATATTGGCTGGTTATCTGCCGTCGCGCCGGGCCACGCGCGTGGATCCGATGGTTGCGCTTCGATGCGAATAATTCCCGAGCGGCTTCACAATCAAAAACTCTCGTCGCCGGATTGCAAACAAGCCGTCGACGTGGTGCGTTGGCTGGGCGCAGTGCAGGCGCAGGATTTTCCGGCAGCGAAATGGGCGCTCGCGTTGCGTATGCGAGCGGCGACCGACGCCGTCATCCAGCAGGCTTACGACGAAGGCAAGATACTTCGCACGCACCTGATGCGTCCGACGTGGCACTTCGTCGCGCCTGACGATATTCGTTGGCTGTTGGATTTGACTGCACCGCGTGTGAATGCAAACTGTGGTTCAGCCTTTCGCATGTTCGAACTGGACGCCACGGTCTTCAAACGGACCACCAAAGTTTTGACTAAAGCTTTGCAAGGCGGGAAACACCTCACGCGCGCTGAATTGCGAGCTGTGCTGAACCGATCCGGTGTGGCGGCGGATGATGGCATTCGACTCGGACACATCATGATTCGCGCTGAGCTGGATGGTGTTGTTTGCAGTGGCCCACGCGTCGGGAAACAATTTACGTATGCGCTGCTCGAGGAACGTGTACCCGCGACGCAACCAATTACACTTGACGAAGCGCTCGCAAAACTCACGACACGCTACTTCACGAGTCACGGACCGGCAACGCTGCAGGACTTCGTCTGGTGGTCTGGTCTAACAGTGAAGGACGCCAAACGCGGCGTTGAGCTAATCGATCGTCATCTGCATTCAGAAGTGCTAAACGATAAAACTTACTTTTTTAAGCACGCGAACTCTTCCCCAGGATCCGCAGTTTATCCGTCACATCTCCTCCCGGCGTTCGACGAATACAACGTTGCTTACAAGCATCGCGAAGCCGGCCTCGGACCAACTGTCATTCTCGACGGAAAAGCAGTCGGCACCTGGAAAGCGACGACCAGTAAGCAAATGTTGACGATCGCGGTGACGCCTTCAAGAGCTCTTAAGAAACCGGAAACACTGGCCATCACGCAAGCCGCGAATCGCTACGCCGCCTTTCTCGGTTTACCCGCCGCTGTTCATATTTGAACGCGTGCCAACCTGCGGTCACGGCTCGACAGAATTTACAGAATTTACATGATTTCTTAAGGCATGCCCGTTGCGATCACTCCCGCTTGTTAACAATCCCTTTCGACAAAGAGGAGTACGAAGATGGACATTGGAATTATCGGCGCCGGTCACATCGGCGGCACGTTGACGCGACGTCTGACCGCACTTGGTCACAACGTTTTCGTCGCAAACTCGCGCGGACCAGAGACGCTGGCAGATCTGGCGCGCGAGACCGGCGCGACGCCAGTCACACCTTATGAAGCAGCACGGCGCGGCGAGATCGTGATCGTCACGATCCCGCAGAAGAACATTCCCAAGCTGCCTCGCGATCTGTTTAAGGATGTGCCGGAAGACGTGGTCGTCGTGGACACCGGCAACTATTACCCGCAGCAGCGCGACGGAAAAATCGACGGCATCGAACAGGGCGCAACGGAGAGCCGTTGGGTTTCGGATCAACTCGGCCGTCCGGTAGTGAAGGCCTTCAACAACATTTACGCAGATCACCTGTTGCGTTTGGGCCGTCCGGCAGGCACAGCGGGACGCATCGCGTTGCCAGTTGCGGGCGACGACAGGCAAGCGAAGGCAAAGATACTCGATCTGGTTGATGAGCTCGGTTTCGATCCTGTTGATGCGGGCAGTATTGATGAGTCGTGGAGGCAGCAGCCGGACACGCCGGTCTACGGCACCGATTTCGATGCTGAAGGTGTGAAGCGAGGATTGGCTGAAGCTAGTCCGGAACGCAAGCCGGAGTGGCGTGCGAAAACGAAGAGAGCGGGCAAGGGCCAGTAGGGCCGTCTCCAATTTGCCACACAAACTTGTACGTTTTAACAGGACTAAAGCGTGGTCCAGCGCTACAACTGTGATCGACGGTCCAAGGGAGGTGATGGCATATGGCCAGATACGGAAAGAAGGCTGGGGAAAAAGTTGAGAAGGCAATGCACGAGCGTAAGCACGGAACGCTGAAGAGCGGCCGCTCGGGCAAGAAGGTAACGAGTAAGAAACAGGCGATCGCGATCGGGTTATCGGAAGCGCGCGAGGCAGGTGCGAAGGTACCAGCCAGGAAAGGTTCTAAGAAGGGATCAAAGAAAGGATCGAAGAAGGGTTCGAAGAAGCGAGCTACAAAGAAGCGTTCGTCGAAGAAGTCTTCATCGAAGAAGTGAGGCAACGTTTGGCATCTAGCTTGCCGCGATCAGCAGTGTGAAATGATCTTGTCTCGAAAGAATTCATCCTACTTAGAAGGACCGGTTCTTTGGATACAGGTCGAGACACAGAACGAATAAGGGAGGGTAGTAACATGGCGGATAAACAGAACCAGGGCGGAAAGCAGGGCAGCAAAGAAGCTGGTGGCCGTCAGGGCGATCAGCAGAAGGGCGGCCAGCATGGTGGTGGCCAGCAGGGCGGCGGCCAAGGTGGCAGTCAGCGCGGTGGCCAGAGTGGTGGCGGTCAGCGCAGCGGCAACCGCTAATCATAAACTGCAAGGACTATATTCGAGGTGAGCCGTTCCATTGGCTCACCTTTTCTTTAGTCACAAAGAGGCACAAATGAAATCCCGTGTCTTTCTTGTGCCTCTTTGTGGCAAGTAGCGATCAGAAGTTAGTAAACAGCAAGTGATTGTTTGGCGTTGAGCCGCCGAAGAGACCTCCGCCAGTACCCGTTACCACGCCTTTGGTCGATAAGTCTTTGATCGTTTGCTGCACTACTGCCGGCGACGCCGTCGGGTTGTTTTGCAGAAACTGCGCGACCACACCGACAACGTGCGGCGTCGCCATCGACGTTCCGCTGATCGTGTTTGTCGCCGTGTCTGAAGTCGCCCACGACGACGTGATGTTCACTCCCGGCGCGTGAAGATCGACGCACGTTCCGAAGTTCGAGAACGACGCTTTCGCATCGTTGATGTCCGACGCGCCAACAGTGATCCCTTCCGCAACACGCGCTGGCGACTGATTGCACGAATTAACCGGCAGGCCCAGGAAATTGCCGTTGCCCGCCGCGATCGCACACGAAACACCATCCGCGATCATGTTGCGCACAGCCGTGTCGAGCGCAGCGTTTGCAGCGCCGCCGAGACTCATGTTCGCCACCGCCGCTTCGCCTGGTTGATGATTACCGGTCACCCAATCGACGCCCGCGATAATCGCCGCGTTTGTTGTCGAGTTGCCACAACCAAACACACGCACCGCGACCAGCGTGACACCTTTCGCAACGCCGAATGTCGTACCGCCGATTGTTCCCGAGACGTGAGTGCCGTGTCCGTTGCAGTCTTCCGTGCTCGGTGTGGCGTCGACTGTGTTGACGCCGGCAAGCACTCGACCTGTCAGATCCTGGTGTGTCCCGCGAATGCCGGTGTCGATCACGTAAGCCTTCACACCGGCGCCTGTTGCTGAGTAAGTGTAGGTCGTGGAGAGTAGCA
>DATELP010000139.1:0-4423 GCA_035276425.1 Pyrinomonadaceae bacterium | reverse complement strand
TGGGCCGGTTGGTTGAAAAGAAAGGCTTTGATTTTCTGATCGCGGCGTTAGCGAATGTGAAGGTCAGCTTTACGCTCACGATCGTGGGCGATGGTCCCGCACGCGAACGGCTGCAACACCTGACCAGTCTCAACAACCTCGCCGATCGCATCGTGTTTCGTGGTGCGGTGACGCACGCGGAACTGCCGCATATCTATTCAGAGACAGATGTTGTAGTGGTGCCTTCGATTCAGGATCGTTCGGGCGATCGCGACGGCTTGCCCAACGTGGTTTTGGAAGCAATGGCTTCCGGCCGCGCGGTCGTGGCCAGCGAACTAGCCGCAATTCCCAGTGCCGTGGTCCACAACGACAACGGATTACTGGTGCCGCCGGCCGATCCGGTCGCGCTGGGCCAGGCGCTAACGTGTTTAGCTGCAAGTAACGAACTGCGCGCGCAACTCGGACGAAACGGACGCGTACGTGCCCAACGTGATTACGACGTGCGCCACTGTAGCGAACGGTTCAATCAATTGTTGACGAGTGTGTACGCGTGATGAATTACACAACAACACAGGGCACGGTCGCTTACATTCTCAAGGGATATCCACGACTATCCGAGACCTTCATCACGAGCGAGATCTATCGCCTCGAGCAGTTGGGAATCAAGCTTCGACTCGCGGTGATCAAACATGGCGACGAGCCGGGGTCCAACGGCATTTCGCGAAAAATCAAAGCGTCTCCCAATTATCTTCCGCAAACTTCTTCACTGTCGCAGACGTCGCTGCGGCGGTGGCTTCGACTGCATCTCAGCGATTTCCTGCCGGCACTACGCGAAGTCGCAAGAGCAAAACCGAAAGGTCTGGTTCGAGCCGGATTCGTCGCCTTCTTTCAAGCGGTCAGAGCGCGGCGAAGTTTCTTTTCGTGGCCGCGGAAGTTGTATCTAAAAGAACTTCTCCAGGCAGTGTGGATCGCGCGGCTGGTCCGCGAGACCGCCGACGCGCGACACATACACGCACACTTCTGTCATGGCGCGACGACAGTAGCGTGGTTCGTCTCGATCATCACCGGGCTCCCGTTCTCTTTCACGGCTCACGCGAAAGACATCTATTGCGACTCGCTCAATCCGGCAGGTCTGTTGCGGCGCAAGATGCGCGCGGCGCGTTTTGTCGTCACCTGCACGGACGCGAATCGCGAATACTTGCTGAAGATAGAACCTGCCGCGGACGTTCGTTGCATCTATCACGGGCTGAATGCCGAGTTTACCGGCTTACTGACTGACTCCACTCATAGCCCACAACAGAATCACAAACTGCGCGCGCTTGGTGTCGGACGATTAGTGCCCAAGAAAGGTTTCGACGTGCTCGTGGAAGCGTGCGCGATTTTGAAGCGCCGCGGCTTCGACTTCGAAACCGTCATTGTCGGCGAGCACGGCGAGCAGGAACTGGACTTACGAAAACAGATCAAAGCGCTCGGGTTGAAAGACAACGTTCGTTTCACTGGACCACTCGAGCAATCGCGTCTGTACGTTGAATACCAGAACGCCGACGTCTTCTGCCTGCCGTGCCGCGTGCTCGAGAACGGCGACCGCGACGGACTGCCAAACGTGTTGATGGAAGCAATGGCGTGCGGGCTGCCGGTGATCACGACACCCGTGTCCGGCATTCCGGAAATCATCGAAGACGGGCGCAATGGAACACTTGTGCCGCCCAACGATGCCGAGGCGCTGGCTGATGCGATTCAACGGACAGGCACCGATCGCATGTTGGCGCGGAACCTGGGCCGGGCAGGACGGATGACGGTGCTCGAACGATTTGATGGAGACAGAACGGCGCTGGAGCTGGCGGCGCTGTTTACCGAAACGTAAAGGCAATCCACAGATTACGCAGAAAGTGATCTACTACGCGGAAAGTAATCTGTGGAATCTGTGGATGGTTTGATGGAAACACTACTACACACGAAATGGCGCGATGTCTTTTGCATCTGCGAGCACGCGCATACAGATCTCGCGCTGGCCGATGAGGTTTGTGATGGAGTGTTTACCTGCGCCGGGATCAGGCTCGAACTCGGCGTCCCGCCTGATTGGACCACCACGGCGTTGCCGGAAGACGAGGAGTGGAGAATCGAGTGGTACAAGTTTTACTACGGTCTCGATCTGGCCCATGCGTTCGCCGTTACCGGTAACGAGAAGTATCGAGAGACGTGGAGACAATTGGTTCAATCGTGGATCGCGCAGATGCCGGTAGGTTGCGACTCCAGCGACATCGCCGCGCGCCGGATACAAAACTGGATTTACGCGTGGAACGCGTTTTCAGAAAACGGCTCCTTCGAAGCGCAATTCGAAGACGAGATCATTTGCAGTCTGGCGACGCAAGTAACCCACTTACGCAACAATCTCACGGCCGAGCGCAATCACCGCACACTCGAGCTCTACGCTCTCTTCATCGCCGCGCTCGCTCTGCCGGAACTAAACAACGACAACCTGCTCGAGTTTGCGATGACGGAGTTGCACCGCAATCTGCTGACGGACGTCAAACCGGACGGCGTGCATCGCGAGCAGTCGACGCATTACCACGCGGTCGTGCTGCGTTCGTTTCTCGGCGCGCGCGAGAACGCGAAATGCTTTGACCTGGAGTTCCCTGCCAGTTATGACGAACGTCTGAAGAAAGCTTGTGAGTTTCTGCTACACGTTCAGCGGCCGGACGGCCTGATACCCGCGCTCTCCGACGCGGACACTGGCAGCTACTCTGACCTGCTCGAACTCGCGGCGTTCATCTTCGATCGATCGGACTTTCTTTATGTCGCCACCGACGGCGCTCTCGGCGAGCCACCGGCGGAGTTGTGTGCGAGCTTTCCAGACGGTGGTTACTACATCCAGCGAAGCGGCTGGGGCGTGGATGATAAATATCTCGTCTTCGATTGTGGTCCACTCGGAGACGGCGGTCATGGACATTACGATCTGCTGAACATCGAAGTCGCAGCAAATGGCCGCGCGTTGATTGTCGATCCCGGTCGCTTCACGTATGTCGAAGACGATGAGCAATGGCGTCATTACTTCAAAGGCACCGCGGGGCACAACACGGTATGCGTTGATGATCTGGATCAAACGCCTTACCAACGCGGTAAAGCAAAGGGCGCCGTCGCGCAGGGACGGCTGCTCAGCCGCGTCACCGCGCCTGACTTCGACATGTTGTGCGGCGAAGTTCGCAGTCCCGTCTACGACGCCGTTCACACCAGACGAATTTTCTTCATCGCCGGTGAGTATTGGTTGATCGTCGATAGCCTGCGCGCGGCCGTTCCGCACAAATACGAGCTTCGTTTTCACCTGACGCCTCTTGCTACCGACGGGTTTGTTCTCTTGTTCGAACCGCACCGGAAACCGGTTATGAGCGAGGGCTGGGTGTCGCCGTATTACGGAATCAAAGAGGCCGCACGGGTGATCAGCGTGGTCGCAGAAGGATGTAAAGACACCGATTTCTACACGCTGATCGTGCCACTAAAACCTGGCTCATCCGCTCCGTCGTTTCAGGTTGAAACGGACCGGTCGGATGCGCTTTCGAGCGGCCAGGTGCGAGTTGAACGCGTTGGCAAGAGCTGTGAGGAAGTTGACGAGATTAGTTGGACTAACAACAGCGTGACATTCGGGAGGCGTAGTTTGTCATGAGCCTGTCGCACTCCAACCTGGCGCTCGATCCCGCATTACCGCAACGCGATCTGTTGTTGGATGAGACGGTGATGGCGCAGTACTTGTCGCGATTGGTGACGCCTGACGTAACTGTGCGAAGTTGTGAACGGCTGAGAACAAAGTATCGCGTCGGGACCAGTCTGCGTGTTCTTTACCAGGTTGAAGGCGTCGAACAATCGTATCGCATCGCTGCCCGTGCTTTCCCAAAAGCTCGCCGGATAGATCCTCAATCCGCTGAGATTCACGCAACGGAACTGAATACCAGCTTCTGGCTGTTTCCGAACGATCGCAAGATCAAAAACCTTTCGGTACTGAACGACATTCCCGGCGAACTGCGGAACATTCAGGGGCAGCAGTGGATCAAGAGCCGCATCGTCGGACACGCGCCTGAGAAATCGCTGACCGCACAGTGCGTCGGTGAGAACGATGCGGTGTTGGCGTATGCAAAGATCTACGCGGGCGACGAGGGCCGCCAAATCTTCAACACATACGCTCACGTCAACGCGGAAATAGATAACAGCCGTTTGCGAGTACCGCGGGCACTGTCGTATTCCGAGAACCATCGTTTGCTGTTGCTCGAGTCACTGCCGGGTGTTCCACTATCTCTAGTTCGGAGCGCGGGCGGCTCGCCCGCAGTGGGAGCCCTGCGGTGCGCGGCCCCGAAGCTGCGGGCGAGCCACCCACGCTCCGACTCGTTTTTCCTGCTCGGCAAAGCGCTACGACATCTCCACAGCATCAATCCGCCATCGTGGCTTCCACGAT
>DATELP010000138.1:0-14587 GCA_035276425.1 Pyrinomonadaceae bacterium | reverse complement strand
CTTGAAAACGATCTCGACCTTTTCGATATCGCTGATGTTCGCCGCGGGGTTTCCCTTCACCACCATCAAGTCTGCCTGCTTGCCGGGCGCGAACGAACCGATGCGCGCGTCTTCACCGAGAAATTTCGCGCCGTTCAGACTCGCGATCTGAATCGCTTCAACCGGCGTGAAGCCCGCCTCAACCAGCAACTCCACTTGACGATGATCGCCGAAGCCCGCCACGATGCCGCCGTTGCCCGTCGGATCGAGTCCCGCAATCAGCAACCCGCCCGCTTTCACAAACGCGCGCTCAAAATCCATCGCCTTCCGCAACAACGCCGCAAACTCCGGCCCGCCTGGCACACGGGCACGGTTTTGCAAATAACGAACACGCGCATCGGTCGACATCACATTCAGCATACGCTGATTCAACAACGCGCTCGCCGCACCAATCCCGTTCTGCGCAAGGGGCGCACCGCCGGCTTCAAACACCGGCAACGTCGACGTGATCGCCACGTTCTTCTGCACCAGCGTGCGAATCGTTTCCTGCACCGCCGGACTGTTCAGATCCAACTGCCGCAAACTCGCATTCACACCTTGCGGACACTGATCCGGTTTCTTATCCGCAACAAACTCCGAATCCGCAAACAATCCGTGTTCGAGATTGTCGATGCCAATCTCCGCCGCCTCACGAAAACCGATCGAACAAAGATGCCCCGTCACTTTCAACCCGCGCTTGTGCGCTTCTTCAACCACCGCGCGCAACTCGTCGCGCGTAATGTTCATGTACGCCTTGAACGACGTCGCGCCCGCGTCGGCCCAGTAGTTCACCATTCGCCGCGCATCGTCCGCATCCTTCAGCTCGTGCATCACAGGCGTGAACGAACCCTTGCCCTCGAGATAAGGCGCGGTGACGTGCATCTTTGGTCCAAGCATGCGCCCCGCATCGATCATTCGCTTCAACTCGAGATCTGTGTACGGCGCAACACTACCGGTGGTCCGAATCGTCGTCACACCCAGCGCGAGATACAAACGCGGAAAACTGCTGCCCATGTTCGAATACATCGGCGGCGAACCACCCATCGGAAAGAACATGTGGTTGTGCATGCCGACGAGACCGGGCAGAACGGTATAACCCTTGAGATCGATGGTGCGCGCATCCGCCGGATACGTAGTGCTCGCGGTTGGACCAATGCTTTGAATCTTGCCGCCGGAGATGAGAATCGTTTGATCTTCGCGTGGCGCCGCGCCCGTGCCGTCAATAACGCGCACGTTCGTCAGCGCAACCAGCGGCGCTTCAACGCGGATGAATTGTTGGCGATCGGACGTTTGGGCCAGTGCGGAAATCGCGCACAGGAACAGGCAGAGGGGGATCAGTTTAGTTTTCATGCGGGGGATTTTACGTCAAAGTGCTTGCTGCGCGCGCTGCCGCGGCATTTTTTGCAGCAGACCGGCAAGCGCCTCGATGTCGAAAGGCTTGGTGAGATGAGCGTAGAAACCTTCCCGATGAGCGCGTTGCACGTCTTCCGGCCGGCCAAAACCCGTCAACGCGATCGCCGGCAAATCGTGATAACCCGGTAGTGCGTGCAGCTTGCTCAGGAACTCAAAACCATCCATGCCCGGCATCGAGATATCCGACAGAACGACGTCAAACTGTTTCTCGCGAGCCACAACCAACGCTTGAAAACCGCTGGTGACAGCAGTGACTGTTGCGCCGCCCATCTCCAACAAGTGACGCAACATCTCGCTTGTGTCTTCAGAGTCGTCGACGACCAGCACATTCATCCCTTTGAGTGAGCCGATGCCCAGTTCGAGCGCCGGTTTCGACTGCGCTTTAGTCTCGACACTGCGCGGCAGGTTGATCGTAAAACTCGCACCATGGCCTACGCCGTCGGAATGCGCCGACACCGCGCCGCCGTGCAATTCAACCAGTTGCTGGACCACGGCGAGACCGATGCCCATGCCTGACTGTGAACGGTTCGCGGCCGAGTCTGCCTGACGGAAGATCTCGAAGATGTGTGGCAGGAACGACGAGTCGATGCCCTGCCCATTGTCCTCGACTGTCAACACAATCTTGTCTGGTTGCGCGCTAAGCTTGACTGCGATTCGGCCATCAGCCGGAGTGAACTTCACGGCGTTGTTCAGCAGGTTCCAAATCACCTGCTCCAACCGAACCGGATCCGCTTTGACAAACAACGGTTCATCCGGAGCTTCGACATCGATCGCGATGTTCTTCTCGCCAGCTTCCAGACGGACCGTCTCAATCGCGTTGTGAATTGAAACCGCCGGTGAAACCATCTCGCGATTCAACTCGAGCTTGCCGCTGCGCAAACGCGAAAGATCGAGCAGGTCGCGAATCAGTTTCGACTGCGCCACGGCGTTTCGCTTCACCGCGTCAGCCATGCGACGCAAAGGCGCGGAATCGCGAATCTCTTCGCTGCGCAATAACAACTCGGCGTAACCGAGAATCACGTTGAGCGGATTGCGAAGCTCGTGCGACATGATCGCCAGAAACTCGTCCTTCAAACGGTTCGCCTCTTCCGCTGTGTGACGCAATTCATGCTCGCGTTCGAGCAACTCTTCGCGTTCGTGTTCGACGTGCTTGCGTTCGAGATAATCCGCCGCCTGCCGCGCCAGCAGATCCATCAAACGCATTTCCTGCTCAGTAGGGCGGCAAGTTGTGTTGAAGTGTGTCGAGATCACGCCGAGCACGTTGCCGGCACTGCTCACGAGCGGAGTGGATTGCACCGCGCGCACCCCGGCTTTATTCATCGCAGTCAACGACGGACTGCCGACGAAAAGCGCACTCTTCCGCACGTCTTCCACGATCACGCGCTGTTGCGTTTCAAACGCCACACCGGAAGCTGAAGGCTTCGCGCCGTCGACAAAGACTTCGGCAAACGACGGATCGAAACCGGACTCAGTAGTCTTATCGAGCAAGCCTGAACCCGGATCTAATAACTGAATGTTGCCTTTGTCCGCGCCACTGATCTCGATCGCAACACTCAGGATTTCCTTCAAACAAGCAGCGCGATCGTTTCCATCACTCGCACAGCGAGTGCCGACTTCGTTCAACCGGCGCATGGCCCGCAAGTCGGCAGCACTGTGTTCGAGGATTCTATAAAGACGGTTTTGACTTTCGACCAATTCCTTCGTGCGCTCGGCAACCTGCTCTTCGAGTCCGGATTTGGCTTGCCGCAGATCTTCTTCCAGTTCTTTTTGCGCAGTCAGGTCGGTAATAACGATGCTGATGGAGTTGGTCTGTGGCTGGAGCTTGGCAAACGAAATGAGAACCGGCACTTCCCGGCCGCTCTTGTGTACGAGCAGGTAGTCGCGGCGAACGCCCTGGGAACGCGCCTCTTGCAAGTCGCGGTCAAACTGCTCGCGCATCGCCGGCGCCACGTAACTACCGAATTCAATGCCACTGACGTTTGTTCCATTCAGACCAAGCATTCCTCCGAAGTTTCGATTGCTGTAGAGAATGATCGAATCGGGCGCAACGCTTACTGCGCCCTGATTCATCTCGTCGATCATCAAGCGATAAGGATAGTCGGCGGTGCTGAGCGTGTAGATCGCTTCACCTTGTGGACTATCGACTACCAAGGCGTCCACTTCGCCGTTGCGAATTGCCCGCAACGTATCTTCGGCTTCCTCCAAACGCCGGCGGAGCTCAACAATCTCGTCGTTAGAAATTATGTTTTCCGCTTTTTCTGCCATGATCAATTACGAATATCCAATCCGATCAGAAGTTTCTCCGTGTTGGACAGATCACCCACGAACCGGCGAAGCGGCGCTGGCAGTCGTTTAATTAAAGTCGGCGCCGCGATGATCTGTTCATCGCGCGCTGCATCCGGATTTTTATAAATGTCTATGACTTGCAGTTCATAGACACCGGGCAAGTACTCGTCGCAGAGCCGTTTCAGATTCGAAATCGCCTTCAACGATCGCGGCGTAGAACCGGTCACATACAATCGCAAAATGTATTCCGGACGGCGCGCCGGCCTTTGATTGAGGGCATCCTCAAACTTTTCCGTGGTACTAGGCGGTTTATTTCTCAGTTTGCCATGACCATTATTGTTCGACTTTCGAATGCTCGTGTCAGCCATGAGTACTCCTAACGCGGCTGGATGTCGAGTCCCACCAAAACACGTTCGGTGTTTGAAAGATCGCCGATGATCTTCCGGATCGGTTGGGGAAGCTTTCGCACCAGCGTCGGGACCGCCAGAATTTGATCGCCACGGGCTAACTTGGGGTTCTCCATCAGGTCAATAACTTCGATGTGATACTGGCCCTTCAGGTACTCTTCGCAAATGTTCTTCAGGTTTTGAAAGGCAGTTAACGAACGAGGCGTTTGGCCGGCCACGTAGAGGCGGAGGTTCCATCGGTTGAGATTGCCGGAGTCAGACTGCTTGACGTGCCCGTTCTTTGCCGCTCTTAATCGTTTACTGGGAGTTGAGGTCATCTTCCAGTTCCTTTCCGTGATTTTCTTGCTCCATTTTCTTCCACGTCCACCTTCATATCGGCATGACGCAACCGGGCCATTTCGACTCGTTGCGTAGCCGCGGAGCTCTCGCGCATCTTATCTTCATCGAGTTCCCTAAGGACAGCGTCGCGTTCGGTTTCGTACTGGCTACGTAAGGCAACTAGCTGCGCTTCGTACAACTCCTGTTTGCGCTGCAACTCTTTTTGCTTGCGTTCACGCGCCTGGTCGCGAGCGACTGTCGCGGCATCCTCGCGCGCGGTTTGAGAGGCACGCGCCGAACCCATCAAGACACCTTCCAAACCGACGTAAGCGTCGATCAACTCGATACCATCGCTGGTAAGTAGAAACTCTCGCACTTGATTCGAATGCGCGGTGCCGCGCGCCTTCAGAATGTAAAGTCCGCGGTTGCGCTCGCCGTTCGATTCGATGTTCTTCACGAGTAGCCAGGCGTCCATCAACGACGACACGCCGACTTCTGAGTCTTCTACATCGAAAGAGCTGCTGGTCAAACTGGTAAACATCGCGGTGATTTGCCGTATCTTCAGAAAGTCGATCAGGCGCGTGAGCATGGCTTTGGTTGCCGACGCATCAGCTACCGCGAGAAAGTTTGTGATCGGATCGACGACCACCACTTGCGGCTCATACTCAATAATCGCTTTGTGAATCAAAGCCAGGTGTACTTCCAAACCGAAGTTTGACGGCCGCGCGTTCTTAAAGTGCAAACAGCCTTGCTTCACATACTTTTCCAGATCGACTCCAATCGAGCGCATATTCCGAATGATCTGGTCCTGCGACTCTTCAAACGCGAAGAAGAGCGCGCGTTCGCCGCGGTGGCAAGCTGCGTCGACGAAATGGGCCGCGATCGTGCTCTTGCCTGTGCCGGCGGTTCCGGAAACGAGTATCGAACTGGCGCGATAAAAACCCTTGCCGCCCAGCATCGTATCGAGACGTGGAATGCCTGATGAGATTCGTTCCGTCGGAGCTTTGTGACTCAACCCGATCGACGTGATCGGCAACACAGAAAACCCGTTCTCGTCGATCAGGAAAGGATACTCGTTAGTGCCGTGCGACGTGCCGCGATACTTCACGATGCGCATCCGGCGCGTAGAGATCTGGTCGTCCACCCGATGGTCCAGGAGGATGACGCAGTCGGCGACGTATTCCTCGAGACCATAGCGCGTGAGTCGGCCTTCACCACGTTCGCAGGTGATGACGGCAGTGACGCCCTTCTCTTTTAACCAGCGGAAGAGCCGGCGCAGTTCGGCGCGGATGATTGCTTCGTTAGGCAACGCGGAAAAGAGTGCTTCGAGCGTGTCGAGCACGACGCGTCTGGCGCCGATCTGATCGATGGCGTGTCCGAGCCGGAGAAAGAGTCCTTCGAGATCGTACTCGCCGGTTTCTTCGATCTCGGAGCGTTCGATGAAGACGTAATCGACGATCAGTTTCTTGTCGGCGTTCAGTTGTTTGAGATCGAAGCCGAGTGAAGCGACGTTGGTGGCGAGTTCTTCGTTTGTTTCTTCAAACGACATGAAGACGCCGGGTTCATTGAAGACTGTGGCGCCGCGAACGAGAAACTCCATTGCGAAAAGAGTTTTGCCTGCGCCGGCGCTGCCACAGATAAGCGTGGGACGTCCGGCGGGCAGTCCGCCGCCGGTAATTTCATCGAAGCCGGGAATCCCGGTGCGTTCCTTTTGCAGACCGACGAGATTATTAGATCGGTTACGACGATTCGTTTTGCTCACAACCAAGCGGGCTCCTGCTGGCACACGAGTGCCAAGGTTAAATTTTAAGGGGAAAGTTGGTTCAATGAGGGGGTTGCCGCATGTTTATAACACAACTTGGCTTTTGGCGGGTAGAGCCGGTTGTATGCTTTTGGCGGTCAGAAAGCCGCTGTTGACAGGATTTACAAGGTTAACAAGATGAACTGATAATGCGTCCGAGATAACGTTAACGCTCCTCCGGGAGGGCAACTATGCACAAGCTCACGTACTTTTTGTTAGTTCTCGTATTAGGTACTTTAGCCTTTTCAGCATTTCCTCATCGGAATCTCACTAACTCAGCAATCACACCGCAGAACCAGCCCGACCAGAAAAAGATAAACGAACGCTTTCCGAGTGCCGATTATGACAATCAGGATTTATCTGACCCGAAAAAAAACGCGAAGAGAAAGCGCTATAACGATGGCAAATTGGTTTACTCCAAAATCGATCCGTCAATGGCCGAATCTGTATTTACTCCGGAGCCACATTTCACTTTCCCGGCACTCCCCGTAGCTGAAAGCGACTTAGTTGTGGTTGGAACGATCGGAAGTGGACAGGCCCATGTCTCCGAAAACAAGAGAAACATTTTCTCGGAATTCACCCTCATTGTAGAAAGCGTACTTAAATCGAAAGATCCCGCCGTCGTTCAGGGGTCAGTTCTCACAGTAGATAGAATCGGTGGGCACGTTAAGTATCCGAATGGACAGAAGGTTTTATATCGCGTTTTTGGAATGAATATGCCTCAAACCGGCTCACGCTATTTGGTCTTCTTAACCCCCAAACACGACAAAGCAGACCTATCTATTTTGACCGCGTATGAGCTTACGCCGGAGGGAGTTGCCCCTCTTGACGAGGAGTTGCCGCAGGTCAGGAACCTCACGGGCGTTAGTGAGAAAGATATACTTCAAAGAGTACGTGAGCTTCTGCCGAACGCTTCCAACTAACGGAGCTCACAACCATGTCTCGAACAACTCACTTCGTGCTGCAATTATGCCTGCTAGTCATTTGGGTCTTACTACTGTTGCCTAACAGTTCCGTAACAGTGAGTTCTCAAACCTGCACGCAACCGGATTATATGTGGAAGAACCCGCTGCGAAAGTTCTGGAGGCCCACCATTGGGAACGTCGTCGTCAAGATTGATTCGCTTTTTGCGACTCAATATCCAGGTGTTCCAGGAGCTGCAACCAGAATTTCAGCGGGTAATCAGATGTGGAATGACGCTACTTGCTGGGGAGGTAGATTCACTGATTTTGGCCAACGCTCCTTCACAGAAGCCGAGTATGACATGCAGCCGCCGTCGGGTCAGGTTTGGTGGTTGGTGGATGACCCCGGGAACGGTTTCAATGGAGGAGTGGGGGCACATTACGGACCGGACGATCGCGTGATCTCTGCTGACATCAAGGTTGTGCCTGGTTTGGTTGTTGGGGATCCTGTTTACTTCAACTATCTCGGAACACACGAGATCGGGCATACATTCAATCTTCTTAACTGTACGACCGCATGCACCCCATCATCAATTATGGGTGGACACACGAATGGAGTGGCTGATGCTGCTGGTCCAGGCGTTTGTGATATTCAGAAAGTTAATGCGCAGTATTGTCCAACACCAACACCCAGTCCTACTCCTACTGCCGAGCCGCTTCCGACGCCCTGTGAAGGCCATTGTCCTGGCATAGTGGCAATTTGCCAATCCTGCTTTGGTCCTGAAGACATCTGTGCTTTTCCGGATAATAACGGTTGCCAATCTGGTCTTTACAACATTAGTGGATGTTGCTGTGCGGCCGAAACGCCCATCTTAATAGATGTGCTTGGTGATGGGTTTAATCTGACTGATCCGCAAAATGGCGTTAACTTCGACGTCGACATAAACGGCACGCCAGAGAGAGTGTCATGGCCGGCCGCCAATTCAGACGATGCCTGGTTGGTCCTGGACCGAAATGGCGACCAGTTGATCGATACCGGCGGTGAGTTATTCGGCAACCATACGGCACAACCTGAACCTGTTAATGGAAACGCACGCAACGGTTTCCTGGCACTTGCGGAGTTTGACAAATATGCAAATGGCGGAAACGAAGACGGCTTCATCACTGAAGCTGACGAGGCATTTGATTCCTTGCGGCTCTGGCAGGATATCAATCACAACGGCATCTCTGAATCACTAGAACTCAAGACTTTGAAATCGCTAGGTCTTTCCAGCATTGAACTCGACTACAGAAAATCCAGACGCGTAGACGTTCATGGCAACATCTTCCTGTTCAGAGCAAAGATACGGGACGATAAGAATGCTCAAATGAATAGATGGGCTTGGGATGTAGTGTTAGCCAGAGGGCAATAGAAAGTTCTCGTCTGTGCAGTAACCGACTCCCTGCCGCCGTTAAAGCGCGATGCCCCAGGGGGCGTCGCCGGCTTTGATGGTTGTGATCACTTTGTTGGTGGTGGTGTCGATGACGGAGACGTCGTCGGAAAGACCGTTGGCGGTGTAGAGCTTGCGGCCGTCGGGAGTGAGGGCGAGGCCCCAGGGGCGTTGGCCCACGGGAATGAGCGTCAGAAGCTTTAGTTGTTCGCCGTCGATCACGGCGACGCTGTTTCCGCGGCCGGTTGCGACGTAGACGCGTTTACCATCCGGTGAGACAGCGACGCCTTTCGGTTTGAGTTGTGAAGCGCCGTCACCGCGCGGCAACTCGATCGTCTTGATGACCTTGTGGTCCTTCGTGTCAACCACGGATACGGTGTTGCCGTTTTCAGCCGTGATGTATGCGCGTGAACTGTCGGCGGTGAAGACGGCTTCACGCGGCCGCGCGCCGACGAGAAAAGTGTTAACGACCTGATTAGTTTGCGTGTCGATCACGCTGACAGTGCTGCTGCTCTCGGAAGTGATGTAGACCCAGCGGCCGTCAGGGCTGATCGCGGCGCCTTCGGGTTCGAGTCCGACTGCCATGCTTGTGATCACACGGTTTGACTTGACGTCGGTGATTGAAGCTGTACCGGCGTCTTCGTTCGCAATGTAAAGCGTTGCGGATGTTTTGTCGAGGACGAAGTTTTCCGGATCGCTGCCGGATTTGTGTTTCGCGAGGATGTTGCCGTGGGTGTCGATCTCGGCGATCGTATCTTCGTCTTGTGACTGGTTGGTTGGGTAACTGATCGCAACCCAGATGCGTTTGCGGTCGGCATTTAAACGAATACCGCGCAGCCGTCCGCCGACTTTGATCGTTGAATAGACGGTGTCTGTGTGCGTGTCGATCACGGTGATCGTGCCGTCGCGTTCGTTGGTGACGTAGGCGAACGGGCCTGCGGAGCTTTTCGTACAGCCAAGCAGCAATCCACAGATTACACAGAGCAAACCAATGTGTTTCATGTTAGGCGCATCAGATCATTAACTTCACACATCAATCGCGGCCGGTGCGGATCGGATAAATCCAACTGCTCCCAACGCACGCGATAACTCGCCCTGCGCCGCACGTGCAGCGTCCGCAAAACCGCGCGGCCCATCTGCCACGCCGACAACCGTTCCAGAAACGCATAACTGCCGACCAGAAACTCAGTCACAAAACAATACCCGCGGGCATTCAGTTCCGCGCGCACTTCTTCAAGCCGCCCGATGGACCGTCCGTTGAGCGCAAACACGCGCTTCCCAATCAACAACTCCAGATGTATCTCCTGCCGCTTCATTTGGCTCCAGGAATTCGTCCAATCACTCTCTTCCGCAACCACAACTCCCACTCCAGCGCTGGCGACTTCTCTGCCTCAACATCTGCAATCACCTGGTTCACGCCGATCTTCAACTTACCCCACGGAATGCGAAACGGATCCGGCGAGATCCCGCGACTCCGCATCCAGTGCGCCACCTTTCTGCCAATGCGAACACTTAAACGATTCATCAACGTCGTCACGCCGACTTCGATATAAGCAACACGCGGCGCACGATCCGGCTCGAGCACGAGAATGATCCCATCGACGCGGCCCATGCGCCGCTTCCCCGAATCATCCAACTGTTTATCCAAACAATCCCGCACGAGTTCCATCAACCGCCTCCGAAGATCTGAAGTGGAATCGTGACCACCGCGAGCACAAACGCGAGCCCGATGATCGAAATCACCACCGCATTCGAGATCCAACCGTTGCGATACACGCGAACGTAGCTGTAGTCGTTCATCACAAACAGAAACGGTACGACCGAAACCGGCAACGTCGCCGCCGTCAACGCCATCGAGTAAACGGTCATCGTTAACGGATCGAGTCCAACCAAAACCGGCAACACTCCCAAAACGATAGTCACCGTGTAAGCAAAACTGAATCGCGCTTCCTCAATCGGCCGCTGATTCTCACTCCAGTTCCAACCAAAACCCTGCGCCGTCAGATAGGCCATCTGCAATGTGATCTCCATCGCCGCACCAAGACACGCGATGCCGAGCGACGCTACCAGCAACCAAAAACCCTTTTCGCCAAAAACCGGAACGAGCAACGTCGGCAGTTCGGAATAGTGTTCGACCTTCATCCCACGCGGCAGCAGTAGCATCGCCGCCAACACGAGCACCGCGATCGAGATCACCGAACCAAACGTCATGCCGCTGGTCGCGATGATCCGATTGATGCCGACGTGCGTTTCTTTCCACGCGTCTTCGATCGCGCCCGACGAGTAGAAGAAGTAGAGATACGGCGAGATCGTCGCGCCGAGTATCGAAACCGCGATGAACCAGTAACGCGCCGAATCCTGGTGCGGCAACGACGGCACAGCACCCATCACCACTTCGCGCCACGGCGGGTGCAAAACAATTGCACCAATCACAAACGCGAGCGTCACCAGTCCAAGTACCGAAACGCCTTTTTCAATAAACCCAAACGTGCCTTTCCAAATCACCAACCAGATCACCAGAGCTACCGGCACAGCCCACCACTGAAACCCGACGCCAGTTGCCAATTCGAGCGCGATGCAAACACCACCGATCTCCGCCGCGAGCACCAGCAAACTCACGAGTCCGAGACTCGCGTACATAAACGCGAAGTAATTGAACCCGAAGCGTTCGCGAATCGCGTCGGGCACCGTGCGCCCGCTCACAGCCGCAAATCTTCCCGCCTGCTCGACGAGGAAGATGATGCAGATGCCGCCGAGCACAATGGCCCAGATCAGTTGAAACGAAAACTCCGCGCCTGCCTGCGCCGCAGTCGCAATCGAGCCAATCTCCAAAAACCCGCCGACACTCGTAACGATGCCGAGCGCAATCTCCAGGATTTTCTTCATGAGTTCAACAGAACGCCGGCCCGCTCGCGCCGCGCGGCGCGCACTTCAGCTTCACGCAACCAGCCGGCAAACAACGCGAGCCCCGCAACGATGTAAACAAGTCCCGCCGGAATCCACATGATCAATCCGCCGAGTTGCTGGTCTTCCAGCGGTGTCAATCCCCACGAACTCGTCAAACCGATGTAGGACGGATACCAAACCGATCCGGCGAGCGTGAGCAATGCGCCGAGCGCTCCACTATGAATCGAAGTAGTGAAGAGATAGAGCACGGCCGCGCCATAACCCATCGCGCCTTGTGGTCCATGAATCAGCGCCCACCAAAACAACAGCGCCGAGATCAGAAACGAAAGATGTTGGAGCGTGTGTACCCATTCGTTTTGCAACACCGCGTCAAACAGCACCGGCACGTGCCAGATCCACAACGCGACCGCATGGACCAACCACGCGACCAGCGGAATCGTGAGCAGTCGCCACGCCCGCTGCACCCATCCCACTTTCCCGACGTTTCCGATACGTCGCGACCAGTTCACCGGAAACGCCCACAGAAACACGACGAGCGGACGCCCCAATACCAAAAGCGGCGCCGCGACCAACATCAACACTTCGTGCTGCGACATGTGCGCCGAAAACAACACTCTTCCCCACGCGTGCAGCGGCGACACCAACGCAACAAACAAAGCTAACCATCCAAACGCAAAACACATCGGTTCGGTCATCCGCCCGGATCTCTTCCGGCTTAGACCAACCACAAACAGGATCAACGATACCGCTAACCCGATCACAACAAGCGGCTCAAAGCTCCATGCCCGCGCGAGGTCGTGCCAATCATGCGGTTGTCCTCCATGCAACAACAGAATCATTCTTGTGCCTCTTTGTGGCTATAGTTGACACGGATCTAAATAAACCGTCGCGATACCCTGCGCGAACGTCACCAGAAAGAAGATCACGCTCCCTAACATTCCAACCACGGCGATGAACCGCGTCGTCGTCGCCGTGTCCGCACCTTCACCCGGCCACTCCGCACCCGCATGTCGCCACGTCAGGTACGACATCAACGCCACCAACGCCATCAACACAAGCGCCACGATAATCACGGCATACAACGCGATGTTCCGTTGCGCGGAACACGCCTGCCGCACCAGCACATAGTTCATCTCGTGCGCCGCCGCGGTAATGAACGCCGGCGTCACAATCAACAACCAGATCGTCCTGTGACTACTCAAAGCCATCACGTTCTCAAATCCAGCCGTGGCGTGAAGTAGATGATCGCGAAGAGCACCAGCCAGATGCCCACCACCCAGTACCAATAGACCGCGATCGTCACCACGTCGACGCGATGCTTCATGTCAAACTCGCGCCTGAAGATCCAAATCAGCAACAGAAGCGTTTCACTCGTGAGCACCAGCAAGTGCAACGCGTGCATACCGAGCATGAACCAAACCACCGAGCCGTATGCATTGCTGTCCCAACGAAACTGCACTGCAAAAAGCTCGAAGCTGCGCAAGACCATCGCTCCCAATCCACAGACCAAACAGATCAACAGACAATTTCGCGTGGTGTTCCGATCCTCGCGCCGTGCGGCACGGTCGGCAATCACCATCGGAATACAACTCAGTAACAGCAGGATCGTGTTTGCTACACCGTAAGTAAGTTCCGGCAACGGTCGCAGCGGCGCGGTGAGTTGGGCCAGCGGCGGCGGCCAGAGCGCAAAGTTTTGTCGCAGGTAAAAGTAAGTGGCGATCAGGATCGCAAACATCGACGTCTCGATCGCCAGCAAACCGTTGTTTCCCCACCACACCGGATCGTAAGTGTCGAACTCGTGGTGCGGCAGTTTGGAAACGTCGATGACAGCTCGGGTACTCATATTTCCTTCGGTTGCAACTCCACCGGCGGCGAAGCAGGTTTCGATCTTTCCGGATGCTCACGCGCCGGACGGTTCTCATAATTCGGATCGCCGAAGAACCACGCTGTCAGTGCGGCACCTGTCAGAAACGCGCCCACCAGAAACGCCCACGGCGTAAAAATGCCGACAATGAAAGTCTCCGCCGTCGCTAACGCAACGAGAAACGGATAGATCGATGGACCAGGAATCTCGAAACGCAGTTCCGGTTCGGCGTCGAGCACACTCGTGACGAGCGTCTCGCGTTTCGTCGTACTCAAACCGCGTACGACCGGCGCGTCCGGCGTCGCTTCCCAAAGCGCATATCGTCCCTGGACCACCGGCAGGTTGTGAAAGTTGTAAGGCCGGGGCGGCGATGAAGCGGCCCACTCGAGCGTGTCCGCCGCCCACGGATTGTCGCCGGCCAGCGCGCCCGCGCGGCGCGCCCACAGGAAGTTGATCACAAAAACAAGCACTCCCGCCGCCAGGATGAAAGCTCCAATTGACGCGATCAGGTTCAACGTGCCCCAACCACTCTCCGGCAGATACGTGTAAACGCGGCGCGGCATTCCGTTGAGACCGAGCTGGTGCATCGGAAAGAACACGAGATTGAACCCGACGAACATTAGCGCGAAGTTCCAGCGCCCGAGACGTTCGCTCAACATGCGTCCGGTCCACTTCGGAATCCAGTAATAAAAGGCGCCGAACAGCGGAAACACCGACCCGCCAATCAACACGTAGTGCAGATGCGCGACGACAAAGAACGTGTCGTGAATCTGCAAATCCAACGGCACTGACGCGAGCATCACGCCGGTCAGGCCGCCGAGAATGAAGATCGCGAAAAACCCGAGCACGAACAGCAGCGGCGTTTTGATGTTCAGCTTTCCGACCCACAACGTCGCGATCCAGCAAAAGATCTGCACGCCCGTCGGAATCGAAATAACCATGCTCGCGGCGGTGAAAAAACTTTGGCCCATCTGCGGTATCGGCGTGGCAAACATGTGGTGTACCCACAAACCGAACCCGATGAACCCAGTCGCTATCAGCGACAAGACCATCGCCGTGTAGCCGAAGATCTTCGTACGCGCGAACGCCGCGACGATCGATGAAACAAACCCGAGTCCGGGTATGAAAATGATGTAGACCTCCGGATGACCAAAGAACCAAAAGAGGTGTTGATAAAGAATCGCGTCGCCGCCTTCAGCCGGGTTGAAAAAGTGTGTGTCGATCAGACGATCGCTCGCCAG
>DATELP010000137.1:0-11865 GCA_035276425.1 Pyrinomonadaceae bacterium | reverse complement strand
CAGGCCGGCCGAGGATCATCGACCCGCCGGTACTACGGCAAAAACCAGGAGCGGTCCGCAGACCGCTCCGCTTTGCTAGTGTGCTATTTCAAACTGTCTCAACTGAGGGGTTCACCCCAGCTTCTTGTGCCTCTTTGTGGCCCAACTCTTACCTGGCCAACGCCTGCACCCACTCTGCATTCGTCTGCATCAACGGCCGAAACGCCTCGCGCGGCACGGTTGTTTCAATGTGCATGTTATCGTCCGTATTAATGCGCGCGCCCGCCACCGCTGGTCCAAGCCGTGTCTCGTCACACACAAACCACGATTTTAGATCGGTAGCCGGTTGAAAATTAACGCGCGCCTGCTCTTTCCTCATCCGCTCGTCATCACATCTTTGCGGCAAGCGATCGATATTCAACGGCTGATTGCTTCCGACCAGCAGCAAGTCTTTGCCATTGCTCGACCCACCAACGCGAAACATGAGCACGTGTGGAAACACCTTGTGATACGTCGCCAGCACCGAACGCAAACTCTCCGTCGACAACTGATAGATCTGCACCCACTGCACGAAAATTCCCTGCTCACTCAAACGCGACCGGCCGAGTTCGAAAAACTCCTGCGTAAACAGATTCGCCACGCCCGGAACCCACGGATGGCTCGGCTCGCTCACGATGATGTCGTAACGATCACGCGTCACGCGCAGGTACGTTCGCGCGTCGTCGATGATCAATTTCGTTCTCGGGTCGTCCAGCGGTCGGTTGTTAACGTGATTGAAAAACTCGGAAGCCTGAACAGTGGTCGGTTCGAGTTCAACGCACGTCACTGACTCGATCGGCGACTGCAACATCGACCCAACCGTCACGCCCGTCGCAAAGCCAATGATCAAACCGTTCTTCTGCTGCGGTGCGACCAGCAGCGGCAGTTGGCCCAACATCACCTGCGTCGGCATGTCGTAAATGCTGTCGGACGCGTTCGTGCGGCCGTTGATCGCCATCGAGACGGTGTCCAGATCCCGGCGCACTGAAACGGTTGCCGTTGGACCTTCACGAAACATCAGGAGTTTGTGAACGTCTGGTCCGGTCGCTTCTGCGTTGTCAACGGCGACTTCCCGCGACTTTGCCAGCTCGCGCACGAGGCTGTCGTAAGCGCCGATCGAAAGATCCGCGAGATTCATCGGCGGCGCCACTATCAACAACACGATCGTCAGCACCGGGACGAGACCAATCGCAATGCTGCGTCGCACAACCGGCTGCAATCCGGCTCCGACTGGCCGGTACGCGAGTAGCCCCACAAACAAACACGTGGCCGCAGCGAGCAGCAGCGTGAACCGGATACTCGTCTTCGGAATCAACACAAACCCGGTTACAAACGCGCCCACGATCGCGCCGATCGTGTTCACCGCGTAACTTCGGCCCACGCGATTCACCGCCTTGATCTGGTTGCTGGCCCAAACCAGCACCAACGGCATCACCATTCCCATCAACAGCGCGGGCACAAGAATCAGCAGCGTCGCCGACACGATCTGCAACGCAAGCAAACCGCCCCACGATGAAACATGGAAACGCATTCCGAGATTAATCAACAGTACCGGAATCCGATTCAGCACAAACAAACTGAGCAGCAGACTAACCGCCGTGATCAGTTCGACAACCATGATCGTCGTACGCAACCGCGCCGAACGATCTTTGCGGCCGACGATCCACGCGCCGCCGGCAAGACCGATCAAAAACAGTGCGACCACGATACTGAACGCGTACGTACTCGAGCCTATGATCATCGTGAGTATGCGCGTCCACGAAACCTGCGTGCTGATCGTGACAAATCCAGACGCAAAAGCAGCGAACAACCAAAACCGCGAAGTATCAACGCCCGCCGTCTCCGCGCCGCCCGGCAACTCTGTTTCAATCCGGCTCGGAACATCCGCAAAATTCCTTCGCTGAAGGACCAACGCAATAACACCGACTAATATATTGATCGCTGCCGCAATAACGATCGTCGCGCGCACGCCAAACGCAGGTAGCAATACAAACCCCGCCGCGAGCGTGCCCAGAATTGCGCCTACCAAATTGCACATGTAAAGCCGCGTCACCGAATTCGAATCGTGACCGGTTGAGCGCAAGAGCGCCGCCGAAAGCACTGGCAGCGTCGCGCCCATCAACGTCGTCGGCACCAGAAGCAGTAACGATGACAACGCAAATCGCAGCAGCGTGAACGTGAAGAAACCCGGTCGCCAGATGTACGCGTAAAGATCGTCAACCACACTAAAGAGAAACGGCACCAGCAACGCGTAGATCGCGATCGCGATCTCCATCACGCCATAAACGCTCACCGGCTTTTTGATCCGCGGCGCAAGCCAACCGGCCAGCGCGCTGCCGAGCGCAAGGCCGCCCATGAACGCCGCCAGCACCGTGCTCACGGCGAGCGTCGTCGCGCCGAACACGAGCCCGAGCATACGCGCCCAAAGTATTTCGTAGATCAGGCCGGTCGCGCCCGATAACACGAAGCAGCCACAAAGAAGCACAAGAAAGTCAGAGAACGGCCGTCCCTCACCAAAACCACTCTTGTGCCTTTTTGTGGCTGAAGGATTCACAGATAGATAACGTGACTCGTGCGCCAGACGCTCGCGGGAATCGATCCGGGCGCGGCGGCAGTCAACAAGATCGCGTAGTCGTGCTGGACTGTATCGCGCGTCACGCTCGTTTTCATCGTTGTGTCGATCTCAAAATTGTCCTGCTGTGCGCCTTCAACCGGCACCACCAACGCCAGTCGCCGCAGACAGCGATAAAGCTGCTCCATTCCCGATCCAAACGGCCCGACTTCCTCACCCAACACCAATCTCACTTCCGCACGTTCTTCAACGAAGTGTTTGAGTAACGACGCCGTCTGCACCACGCCTTTTTCAAATCGCTGCCGCAACTCTTCATTCGGTTCACCGCGAAGACGCGTATCGAGCACGATCGTGATCCGGCGTTCGTCTTCCGAAGCAAACTCGCGCACCGTCAGCCTGCGCGATCTCGCCGTCGCCTTCCAGTCGATGTGCCGCAGATCGTCCTGCGGTTGATAGTCGCGCATCGAAAACAGATCGTGCCCCGCGCCGCGCCGCGCCGACGGTATGCGCCCAGCGTACATCGGCAGCAAGTGCAACTTGTCGCTGATCACTTCCGGTTTCGGATAAACGATGATGTCTACGTTGCGCGCGCGCAGTCTGCGCCGGCGGCGAAAGAACCCAAACGGAAAACGCGTCGAGAGTTCGAAACCATCGATCAGCACGTGACCGCGCTTCGGAAACAGTTGCTCGACGCGCTGTTCGGCCGAAGCGTGATGCGGCACGTAGCTGAAGTAAGCCAGCAATCGTTTCGCGTAACGCCGCCGTGCGCTCGTTTGCTCCGGCGCTTCACTGCTTGGACCACGCGCTTCCACAAAGATCGAGAACGACGGCAACAATCGTTTCGTGTTGCGCACCGTGACGATCACCGGCGCAGGCTCAGCCGCGAAGATGTGATCCGGGAAACGTGCCGACACCGTCAGGTCACGCAGCGAAGCACGCGCCGCGATCCACCCGACGAACAACGTCGAACACAGCAGCGAGAAGACGAGAAAGAGCAAATTGTTTCCGGTGTTCCAAGCGGCAAAACCGACGACGATGATGATCACCAGAAACACGCCACCGCCGCTGGTCGGTTCGAAAGGAAAGTCGAAGTTCGACACTTCAACTCGCGCCGAACGCGCCAGGGGCGGAACGATGAAGATCGTCAACAGCAACGCGATCACCAGCGACAGGATCGCGGCCGCTCCTGCGAGTGCGGCGTTGTCGGATCGACGCGCCAGTACCGTAACGATCGCGGCTGCGATTCCGGCAAGAACCAGCAGCGTGCCAAGGATTACGCGTGTAAACGAGGAGCGTTGGCGAGTCACAGAGGAACACTGACAGTCTTCAAAATCTCATTCAGCACCGCTTCGGCTTCTTCACTGCGCCGTAACGACGACGAGAAGCGCGAGCTGACCACGATGCGATGAGCGAAGACGGGCACAACGAGACGTTTAATATCATCGGGGATGCAGTAGGTGCGATCTTCGCTGAGTGCGAGTGCCTGGGCGGCGCGAAACAGTGCGAGTGTGCCGCGCGGACTGACGCCGAGATCGAGCATCTCAGACTCGCGAGTCGCAGCGACGATGCGCATCAGGTATTGAACCAGTGCGTCGTCAACGGAAACAGTTGTAACCGCGCGTTGCAGTTCGACAACGGCGTGCGCGGACATTACCGGTTCGAGGTCTTCAAGCGGATCGGCGTACTCGCGATCGCGCAGGATCAACTCTTCGGCTGCCGGCGCCGGATAGCCGATGCGCAGCCGCAACATGAAACGATCGACTTGCGATTCGGGCAAGGGATAAGTGCCGTGGTGTTCGATCGGGTTCTGCGTGGCGAGCACGATGAACGGCGCAGGTAAATGATGCGTCGTACCTTCGACCGTGACGTGGCGTTCGGCCATCGCTTCGAGCAGTGCCGACTGTGTTTTCGGCGTGGTGCGGTTGATCTCGTCGGCCAGAACGACGTTGGCGAAGACCGGCCCGGGTTTCCACTCAAAAACGCCGCTGTGCTGGTTGTAAACCGAGAGTCCGATCACGTCCGAGGGCAGTAAATCTGACGTGAATTGAATGCGTTGAAAGGTGCAATCGAGTGCTCGCGCGAGGGCTTGGGCCAGCGTTGTTTTGCCGACGCCGGGAACGTCTTCCACCAACAAGTGCCCGCCGGCGATGAGGGTCACGATCGCGAGCCGGATCGCTTCGGGCTTACCTTTGATGACCGTTTCGACGGCCGCTTGCAGCCGTTCGATTTGGTCGATTGCGTTGGCGCTGGTTACCGGCCCGCCCTTGATAGTCTCGAGGTTTCGCATCAATTACCCTGCATTCTACACGGTTAGACAGGATAGCAGAATTCCTAAAATGAGAATCTTGTCAATTCTGAAATCCCGTCCTTATGTAGTAGACTACCGCCCGTTAGTTGGGCGAACGGGGCAGAAAGCGGAACTTAGGACACACGACCTCGTGTAATTCGCCCGAGGAGGCATTATGGAACCCCTAATACAGAATCGGAACGCCAGACGCGACAAGAATCAGCGCGGCTTTTCGCTCATCGAGTTGATGATCGTGATCGCGATCATCGGCATCCTGATCGGTGTCGGTATCGCCGGCTACCGCGCCGCCATCCGCGCCGCCAACGAAGCCGCGGCAATCAAGACACTGCGCTCGATCGCCGAGCAACAGATGCTTTACTTCAACGCACACCAGCGCAGCGCGTTTGGCACGTTCGAAGAGATGCGCAAGGAAGGACTTCTCGACACCCGTTTCGATGGCACAACACCAGTCGTCGACGGCTACGTCTACAACATGAAGATCATTCCGAAGTCCACTTCAGCGCAACCCGGCTACACCATCAATGCCGACCCGCAAGTGGCAACCGGAACCGGCGCCACCGGACGCAATCATTACTACGTCGAGTCAGATAGCAACACGATTCACGTAAACGCCGAACAACCAGCCACTGCGACCGATCCGCCGATCGGCCAGTAAAAAAGCTCAGCATTAAGCGTAAAATTCACGCCAGCGGCCCACGATGGTCGCTGGCGTTTCTATTCTTCCAAACTCCTTCAACAAATTCGGCAGGAAATACTCACAAACACGACAACCTTTTCTTCCATCTAAGTCGGTGGAGGTTTGGGTGCTATGTATCGAATGTTGGGAAGAGTGTTTCTTTTGGTCCTGTTTGCAGGAATTCTCGTAACGGCCCACGACGCGATGGGCCAGACTAATCCGCGCATCGTGAAGGAAGTCAGACACGAACTCGTGACCTTGCCTTACTACGGCGTGTTCGACTGGCTTGAATATGAAGTGCAGAACAACGGAACCGTGATCTTGCGTGGGCAGGTGGTTCGGCCGACTACGAAGTCGGACGCGGAAGGCCGCGTGAAGGATATCGACGGCGTAAGCGGAGTGATGAATCAGATTGAAGTGTTGCCGGTTTCGCCATCAGACGACCGGGCGAGACGCGCGTTGTATCGTGCGATTTATAACTCCAACTCACCGCTGTTTCGTTACGCGACGCAGTCGGTGCCGCCGATTCATCTGATCGTGAAACGCGGCCACGCGATTTTGAAAGGCGTCGTTGCGAACAGGGGCGACGCGCAGCAGGCCTACATTCGCGCGCGCGGCGTGCCGGGTTTGTTCAGCGTCAAGAGCGAGTTGATCGTCGAAGGCGAACAGGCAAGATAGCCACAAAAAGGCACAAAAAGCACAAGAGGCACAAGAAGAATAAGGAAGGTAGTTGTAGTTTCGTCTTTTCTACCTTTGTCCTTCTTGTGCCTCTTGTGCTTTTTGTGCCTTTTTGTGGCTACGTTTTTGCGCTGTGCGCTCGAGGCGATCGGTTTCGACGATGGCGCGTTTGTGCGAACCGCGCCCGATCTCGCCGCCCTCATCCTCAGCACTGATCTCGAAGACAAACAACTTCCCTTCGCGCCCCACATAGCGCGCGTTGGCAATAACGAGAACTCCCGGGGGCGTTGGCGCCGTGTGAATGATGTCGACAGTGACGCCGACTGACAACTCGCCTGCGCCAAGCAACGGTTGCATCACTCGCCCAGCGGCAGTTTCCATCAACGCGACCATTCGGGCGGTGGCGAGCACGGCGGGAAAGGCGTCGCCGTGTTCGTTTGAGATAGAACTGGCGAGATCCTGTGGTCCAACGACGAGTTCGGCAGTGGCGGTTGCGCCAATTTCGAGTTCAGGCATGTTGGCGATAAAGATTACCGAGTACAATTCGCGCATGCAATCGAACTACGACGTCGCGGTGATCGGCGCGGGTGTGTTTGGCGTTTGGACCGCATATCAACTCAACCAGGCCGGCGCGTCGGTGTTGTTGCTCGACGGGTATGGACCGGGAAATAGTCGCGCGAGTTCCGGCGGCGAGTCGCGCATCATGCGTTTGGGTTATGGCCCGGACGAGATTTACACGCGTTCGGCACAACGGTCGTTACGCATGTGGGAAAAATTGTTTGCCGATTGTGACAATGCGGCGCCGTTGTTTCACCGCACCGGCGTGCTGTGGCTCGCACGTGAGCCCGATGCTTATTGCGAGGCAACACTGAAGAATCTGCTGACGGTTGGCGCAAGAGCCGAACGGCTCAACCTGAACGAACTCCGCACGCGATTTCCGCAGATGAAGTTTGACGGCGTTGACTGGGCAGTTTTCGAACCCGACGCAGGCGTGTTGATGGCGCGTCGCGCAGTGCAAACTGTAGCGCTGAAGGCGCGTGCAAACGGTGTCGATTATCTCGAAGATGCAATCGCTGCGCCGGTTATCGGCCGGGACGTACGCACGACTTCGGGCAAAGAGATTAGCGCTAAACATCTCGTCTTTGCTTGTGGTCCGTGGCTGCCGAAACTCTTCCCCGATCTACTCGGCGAACTCATTCACGTCACAAAACAAGAAGTCTTCTTTCTCGGCGTACCTTCTGGCGATCTTTTCAAATCACCGCAACTGCCGACGTGGGTCGACTTCACCGACCTGGTTTACGGCATGCCTGCACTCGATGGCCGCGGCGCCAAGATTGCGATCGACGCGCATGGACCAGAGTTCGATCCCGATCGCGGCGAACGCATCGTCGCTGCCGAGTCGATAAAAGCGGTTCGTGATTATCTCGTGCGCCGTTTGCCAATGCTCGCCGATGCACCCGTGACTGAGACGCGCGTTTGTCAGTATGAGAACACATCGAACGGCGACTTCCTGATCGATCGCCACCCGGCCTTCGAGAATGTTTGGCTCGTTGGCGGCGGATCCGGTCACGGTTTCAAGCACGGTCCGGCAGTCGGCGAGTACATCGCAGCGATGATCTCCGACAGTGGAACCGCGGAGCCGCGTTTCACTCTCGCGACGAAGGAAAAGGTGCAGGAGCGGAAGGTTTATTAATGGGAGCGCGGGCGGCCCGCCCGCAGGGTTTCGAAGCAAGTGCGGCCGTGAGTCTTGCGGGCGGGCCGCCCGCGCTCCGGAGAACGGTTTGCGCTCTCCAAGAAAGGTTTATTAGCCACGGTTTAACCTAAGATGTAGAATGCGCCGTATGCGAATTTCCGTGGCGATGTGTACTTACAACGGCGCTGATTATTTGCCCGCGCAGTTGGCCAGCATCGCCGAACAGGCGCGTCCACCCGATGAGCTGATCATCTGCGACGACGCGTCCACGGATAAAACGCGCGCTGTTATCGAATCGTTTGCGAGAACGTCTCAGATTCCAGTTTCGCTCTATTTTTCTGACGAGAACGTCGGTTCGGTTAAGAACTTCGAACGAGCAATTGGCTTGTGTACCGGCGACGTGATCGCGTTGAGCGATCAGGACGATGTTTGGCACAGCGACAAGCTTCAGCGCATCGAGCAATCTTTCAGCGACAAGCCGGCTGTTGGTCTGGTATTTTCCGACGCCGAGCTCGTCGACAAGAATTTAAAACCGTTAGGTCAACGGGTTTGGAATGCCGTCGGCTTCGACGCGCCCAAACAGAAACTGGTGCGCGAAGGAAAATCGCTCGACGTGCTTGTATATGGTTGGACCGTGACCGGCGCCACGATGGCGTTTCGTTCGAAATACATAAAACTGGCGCTGCCTATTCCGACAAACATCGCCATGATTCACGACGGCTGGATTGCACTGATGGTTGCGACAGTCGCCGACGTAGTGTTTATTGAAGAGCCGTTAATCAAGTATCGCCAGCACGAACGGCAACAGATCGGCGTGCCGAAGCGTCGGGCCGTGCCACCCGAGCACGGGTTACAAGCGCTCGAATCGGCTTTGCGCCGGCGCGTTTCGACCACTGATTTGCACGAAATACTGTCGGTATTGGAGGAACGTCTGATCGCGCAACAAAACTCGTTTGACTGCCGCCGCGCACTCGCGTTTGCCGGAAACTATTCGCATCATCTCGACGTGCGCGCCAACTTGCCGCGAAAGCGTATCAGCCGCGTGCCCCGCATCTTGCGCGAGTTGCTGACAATGCGTTATCACGAGTATGCAAATGGATTTAAGAGCGCCGCTAAGGACCTGGTTTCTTGAACACTGATCTCTCGATCATCATCGTCAACTGGAATGGCGGCGATCTTTTGCGGCGGTGCGTGGAGACGATTGTCAGTTCCAAACCGCGCGTCACTTATGAAGTCGTAATCATCGACAACGCATCGACCGACGAGAGCCTCGCGCGGTTGAATGCGAGTGAAGCGGGAACCTTCTTAAATTCCAACAATCAATTGCGGATCTTCAACAACCCGGAAAACCGTGGCTTTGGCGCGGCAAACAATCAGGCGTTCCGCCTGACTGATTCGCCGTTCGTCTTTCTGCTCAATCTCGACACGGAAGTTCATCCGGGAACAATCGACACGTTGATGCGCACGATGGTCTCCGACCCGACGATCGGGGCGTGCGGACCGAAGATTCTGAACACGGACGGGTCGCTGCAAATCAGCGCATTTTTCAATCCGCCGCGCGTTTGGCACACGATCCTTTCGCAACTAAAACTCTACTATCTGTTGCCGCATCGACTTCGGGGCGAACTGCTGCTCGGCCGGCATTGGGATCACGATCGCCAGCGTTGCGTGCCGATGCTCAGCGGCGCCGCGATCCTCGCGCGGCGTCAGATGATCGACCAAGTCGGGGGTTTTGATGAGCGATTCCACATGTACTCGGAAGACAATGAGTGGTGCTGGCGGATCACGAGAACCGATTGGAAGTTGATGTTTGTGCCCGAGGCGGTCGTACTTCATCACGGCGGGCAGAGTTCGATGAAGCGCTGGTCGTCTGATGAAAAACTGCGGGTAAAGCTGGAGGCTGGGTTTTACTTCGAGCACCGCGTGCTGCCGCGCTGGCAACTGGCAGCCAATCAGCTTGCGAACTACCTGGTCGTCTCAGCCCAAATCGCCGGACGCTCAATGCGCGGCATCCACATCCCCGAGCTCTATTTGATCAAGGAAGTCCACCGCGAGCACCTGAAGCGCTCCCTCAGAAATCACTTGGAAAGAGACTAATCCACAGATTACACAGATTCTTTAAAGCAATCTGTGTAATCTGTGGATAAGACCTATGGCTGTGTTGGCTTGGCGTTTAGCTCTTCGTTGTACTCATCGAGCAGCTTTTGCGCGCGTGTGCTCGGACTGATCAGCGCCAGCTTCTGCGACCAATCGTAGCCGCTAAACACGCCCACAACTTCAGCCTTCGAGTTGTAAACCGGACTTCCCGAGAAACCATCGCGGCTATCAATCTTCACCGACCAGTATTCCTGATTGCCCAGCATGTAGTTTCCGTAAAAGCTGCCGTGGCTCACCACTTTGTCACCATGAGGTCTCGCGATGAGAAAGAGTTTGTCGTCCTTGACCGGCGCAGTTTGGAACGTTGGAGGCTTGGCGTCCTTGGAATTGCGGCACATCTCGAGCAAAGCAAGATCCGCTTCCTTGTCCACTTTGATCACTTTCGCCCGGCAACCGTCAACGTAAACCTTCACCGCAAGCTGGTCGGACGACTTGAAACCCAGCATCACTTTCTTGGTGGTGCTCAGGTTTCCCGAGATCACGTGATAGGCAGTCATTACCAGCCCGTTGCCTACAAGGAATCCGGTGGCGTACCCGTTTGGACCAACGTCAAACAGAACTGAAATGGCATGTTCGAGCGAGTTCTGTTCTTTCTTGGTGAACTCCAACTCCAGCGACAGGGTATAGCGCTCTTGTTGCTTCAGGATCCTGGCCGAGCTTTTGTCAGCTACGCACACAGGAGCGATCAGCATAATGACGAGTGCGGCAATACCGGTAAGGCTACCAAGCTTACTCTTCATCGTGACCTCCGTGGTGTTGTAGGGGTCTAGGAAATTTAGTTTGGGAACAGGTCCGGAGCATTCTAGAGCCGCGTCTCCGGATTAGCAATGATTTTGTGTTGTCGGAAGTGTGGTGTTTACTTTTTCGATCCGTGACTGGCGGTCGCACCGCGTTGCTGCGGTTCGTTGAGGCGAGTGTAGTCAGGATGGAGATAGACCAACCGGCCGCCCACGATCGTTGCCACCGCCGCGCCGTGCATTGCGCGTCCGTGAAACGGCGTGTTGCGGCTCTTTGATTTGGAACGGTTGACGTCGAACACCCATTCCAGTTGCGGATCGAGAATGGTAACGTCGGCGTGCGAACCTTTTTTCAGTGAACCGCGATCGGTCAAACCGAAGATTCGCGCCGGATTTGTCGAGCACATTTCGACGACGCGTTCCAGGTTTATTAGGCCCTGATGAACGAGATCAAAAGCCAGGCCCACGGCGGTTTCGAGACCCGTGATGCCAAACGGCGCCTGGTCAAATTCCAATCCCTTTTCATCCAGATGATGCGGCGCGTGGTCGGTGGCAATCGCGTCGATCGTGCCGTCTTTCATCGCGGCCAAAATCGCATCGACGTGTTCGCGGCTGCGCAACGGCGGACTCATCTTCGTGTTCGTGTCGTATTCCGCGACTGCTTCATCGGTCAGCGTCCAATGATGCGGCGTGACTTCGCAACTAACCTGCAAACCGTCGTTTTTGGCTTGTCGCACGGCTTCGATCGCACCGCGTGTTGAAACGTGAGCAATGTGAACCTTCGCGCCAGTCAGCCTTGCGAGAACGCAGTCGCGAACAGCGTCTACGTCTTCGGCCGCCGCAGGCATTCCGCGCAAACCGAGAATCAACGACCAGCGCCCCTCGTGCATCACGCCGCCCGCACTCAACGAGTGATCCTGGCAGTGATCGACCACCGGAAGATCGAATCCGCGTGCGTATTCCATCGCGCGGCGCATCATGCCGGAGGTCGGCACCGGGCGACCGTCGTCCGACACGGCTACGATC
>DATELP010000136.1:0-11950 GCA_035276425.1 Pyrinomonadaceae bacterium | reverse complement strand
GCACCGATCACATCGAGCGTTAACTGAGTCCGCCGGCAGGCTTCACGCACCGCAGCTACGTGCGCGGCTCCGTTGCTGAACACGAGCGCACGCGACGGTTTCGGCGGCAACGGCGCACGCGGGAGAAACTGATCGAAATCAACCGAGTTGAGGATGACCGAAACGCGTTGTTCCTCGACACCGCTTTCGCAAACAAGCCGATCGCGACACGTATCGTCTACGGCGACGAAATGAACTATGCGCGGATGCTTTGGCGGCGTCTCCTCCCACGGCAACCAACCATGACAAAAGAAAACCGCAGGCGTGTTTGGAAAGCGAAGCAGCGCCGCCATCGTCTCGACGTGGTGCTGACCGTGAATGAGATCCGGCGGAGTCGAGATCGCGTCGAGGCTATCGATCACCGGCACAGTCGCGTCGCGAAGTTCGCGCGCCGTTGGTCCAAGCTGTGGGCTGTAAACGACGGGCGTGTGTCCGCGGCGGAGCAGACTCGTCGCCAACTCGCAGACGTAGAGCTCCGATCCGGTGCGCCCGCGCAGAAAATGATTGGTGATTAAGATGCGGAGCGCACGCAATAGTCCGGTCTTTCAGTTTTTGCGCGAATCGCCTCGGCGAGGGGAAGCATGTGCTCGCGGTAATAGATGGCCTTTTCGTAATGACCGGCGGTAACGAGTTTAGCGCCGTAGAGTTCGTAAAAGAGCGGACCGTTCGTGGTCCAATGCGTTCCCATTTGATTATCGACAGCGCGAAGACACTCGACACGAAAAGCATCGAGCGGCACACCATCGACGAGGTCTCGGAGTTGTGCTTTGAGCGCAGGCCGGGATTCCAGCTCCTCGAGCACTGAAGCTGTCAATTCGACGTCCACTTCACCTGCGAGTTGCGGCACGGAAAACCGACGAATACCTTGAAACGGCGCGCCCTGGAGTGCGGCCTCGACGTCGCGCGCAAGTTTGGGCGTGTAAGCAAGCGCGGCGTTCACTTTGCGATCGTACGCGCCGTCGTCGAGGTGCAACGTGATGTCGTCGGGGTTCTGAGTTTCGTTGGGCGCGCCGACCACCGCGAAGTCAAAATTCGCGATGTGATGATCGTGTTCTTGTTTCGCGCGTTCGACGGCCGCCCCGATCATCACGCGACAGATATCGTGCGTGACGTTGTAACCTTCAGCGGCGTCGCCCACGACGCAATCGATCTGTTCGCTGACGAACGCCTGGGCCAACTCTTCGACGAGTCCGGCGAACAGTTCAGAATCACCTTTTAGTATTGCGGCGTAAACTTCGAGATCGGTTAGACGGCCATACACGACGCCTTGCGTCGCACCAACGCGTGCGAGCACTTCGCTTGTGCGCGAGAGTCGCGGCTCGCCGGAGCGGCCGGCGCCATCCGTCAGAATGCAAACGTAGGGACGAGCGTGTTCCATCCATCCGTGTAGGCGCAATTCGTGGCTCGGATGCGCCACGACAAGCGCAGCTCGACGGAAAGATACTGGGAGCGGCATTCGCCTCTTGTACCACAACTGCACGTTTTCTAAAAAGAATCTGCGTAATCTGTGGATTAGAACTGTGGCCCAAGGCGCTGGAGCGCAAGCCTTCGCAGCAGGCGAGGAGCGAAACGCAACATCACGACCGTGGCTCGGAGTTTCCAACCGCCCATGACGCGATGTGCTTGCTCAAACGACGCGCGCGCTTCGTCGAATCGTTCACCGAGTAGACGAATCTTTCCGTCTGCGAGTGCCACCGCGGCCTCCTGCAACTCCATTGCGCGTGACAACTCTGCTTGCTCGGCGGGCGTGAGATCGTAAGTCTCTTTAATGTGACGATAGACGCGTATCTCGCGTTTGAGTCGGTTCATTTCGTCGCCGGACAAACTGCCCTCGCGACAGCGATAACGCAACAAAACCTTTCGCTGATACGCCAGCCGCGCGCCGCGCTTCGCCATGCGCGTCCACATCTCGAAGTCCTGCGCGTTGCGCAGAGTCTCGTCAAACAGTCCAGCCTCAATGACCGCGGCCCGACGCGCGACTACGCCTGAGGTAATGACGTTGCAGTCGTTGCGCAGGAGACTTATGAACGTGACGGGACCTTCAGAGGGCGCGGTCTGCATGTAAGTCTTGCCCGCGATCGGTGAATCGCCAAACAGCAGCGCGTCAGCGTAAACGAGGTCGTAATTACCTTCGCGAACGAACTTCAACTGCTTTTCGAGATAATCGGAGTTCCACAGATCGTCGCCGTCGAGAAAGGCGACAAACTCGCCGCGTGCTTCGCGCACGCCGCGATTGCGTGCCGCACCAGCGCCGGCGTTTTCCTGCCGGATGTAGGTGATGCGTTCGCGGTACGGTTCGAGCGCACGTTCGAGTTCGCCAGTGTCGGGTGAGCCGTCGTTGACGATAATGACTTCAAAGTCTTTCAGGGTTTGAGCAAACACGGAGTCGAGCGTCTCCGCGACGTAAGGCGCAATCTGATACGCCGGTATCACGACGCTGATCGAAGGAGTAGCTGTGGTCTCTCCAATCTTCAACGCGATACTCCGTTCGGATTCTTCTGTGGAAACGAGCAGATGGCCCACGCTTTTCCGTCGCGCGTGTGCGACTTGTGCGAGAGGCCATATTCATCTTCCCACTTCCGCAGCACTGCTTGTTCCTTTGGCCGCTCGGCGTCGTCCAACAGAACGATCGCGCCACTCGCGAAGTGTGATCGCAGTAACGGAAGTAAACCGAATCGCCCGCCCTTCACGTCTCCGGGCGGACCATCAGCAACGATCAAACTAAAATCTCGCGGCAGTCGATCCAGCGGAGGATCGTACCAACTGAAATCGCCATAGTCGCGCAACGGCGCGAGCGTCAGATGCACGTTCGTCAGGTTGTACTTCTTCAACGACGCTTCGGTGTTACTGAAAAACTCCGCGTGATGCTCCAGCGTCCAAACCGGAATACCGCGGCGACCTACGATCGATCCCAAGATCAGCGTCGTCAGTCCGCTGCCAATTTCGAGCACCGGTCCTTGCGCCTTCGCTGCCCAACGTGTGACTTCTTCCAAATACCCGCCGACGGCGCGATAACCGTCGTCGCCCCACGCTTGTGCGAGTTCCGTCAAAACATCGAGTCCGGGAGCTTCATTTACCGGAACCGCAGAGAATTTTTCCATGGCGGCGTCCAACCGGCGTTCCCGGTTGATGCTCTTGATCTTGTCCTTGATCGAGCCGGGGATCACTTTTTTTACGAGCGGCAGCATGCTCAAATCAAATCACCTCTTCAACGTTTGTCTGCTTTCTTCGCAGCACGATCGCCGCGACCTCGCCAAAATCTCGCAGGATTCGCCGGCCCGCGGGAAGCGCGTACAGAAACAGTAACGCGACGACACTCGCGATCGCGAACGACGCGATCAAGCCCTTCAACGGGCTAACGATAACTACCGACCGACGAAACAAAAACAGCGCACCGAGCACTGCGAGCGCCGCGCCAAACGCGGGCGCGACAGTTATGTAAAAATCGCGCGGACGCACGGGACCTTTGCGTCCCACCCAAAAGAAAAGCATCGGCGCTATGACTATGACCCATGTCAGCGCGTAGACGGCGGCAACGCCGAACGCACCCCACGGCAAACCAGCAACGATCGCAGTAACGATGATTGTGCTGGCGACGAGCCCATAGCGAAACATATCGTTAGTGCGTCCCTGCGAGATGAAAAGCCAACCCGTAGTGTTGGCAATCGGCTGAATCAGCGCGGCCACGCCGAGCGCCGCAAAGATATGAGCGGCCTCCGTCCACTGCGGTCCCAACACGATCTTTACGACCCAATCGGCAGTCGCAATCAACAACGCGATTCCGGGCATTGTCACTACCGCGATTTTTTCTATGATCCTCACGTACGCGCGGCGGTAACGATCGGGCGCATCGTTCAGACGGCTCAGTGCAGGAACGGCAACGGTTGTGATCGGTGCGTTGATCTGGTCGATCGGCAACGTGAGGAGTTGATATGCCTTCGCGTAAAGACCGAGTTGATTGCTGCCCCAAACACGACCGATCAGCATGTTGTCGAGGTTGCGTGCGAAAAAGTTGACGACGCCGAAACCGGTCAGGTTTCCACCAAACTTCAACATCGAACGCACACCTGCACCGAACACAGGTCGTCCCGGTCGCCAGCGGCAAACTGTCCAGATTCCGATCATGTAGACGAAACTCGTCGTCAGGTGACCGGCGACCAATGACCAATAACCCCAACCGCGCCACGCAAGCACAATCGTTACAGTGATCGTCGCGACCAGGGCAACGAGCTCGCAGCCCACTTGAGCAAGAAAACGCATCTGGCGGTGCAAGAGCGCTTCGTGTTGGATCGTGAGCCCGCCAAAAAGAAAGCCGAACGCATAGACGAGCATGATCGTTGTGAGTCGTGGCTCGTTATAAAACCACGTGACTACCGGCGCCAGCGCCGCGGTCACCATCCCGACGCCGATACTCAAAGCGACGTTTACCCAGAACAGCGTGCTGACCTGTGCGGACGTGATTTCCTCGCGTTGCACAGTCGCGGCGGAGAGACCGAGATCTTTGAACATCGAGACGAAACCAGTGACGACTACGACCATACCGATGAGACCGTAGTCTCCGGGTGTGAGGAGTCGGCCGAGCACCATCGTGGCGCCGAGGCCGGCCAGGAATTTGAAGCCTTGCGAGGCAAACGTCACCGCGCCGCCGCGTGCGGTGCGCGCAGCGAGTCCGGATTTCAGGCGCTCCGTGTTGAAGTACCTGTCATCGGTCTGCCCGGATGCCGCAATTGTGTTAGCGGCATTTGAAAAGTCCTGGGCCATTGTGTGTTTGGGAAGCGCATCCGCGCTCGGAACCGAACGGCGAGACGCAAACTCTCGTTCTTAAGTTAGCACGATTCTTAATTCAATGAAGTGGCAAGTCTGTTGAAAAGCGTGTGGCGGATGGAAAAGCAGAACCGACCTATGTCATATTTATCGGCGTCTCCCGTCCTCGTCAAGTCCTTTGGTGAGTTTTCCTGCGGATGTCAGTGAATAGAAATCTTCAGCCAGGCCATTTTTACGGCGAAATCACGCGCAAGCGTGAGGCGTCGGGGTTGATTCTTTCGGAGCTCAAGCACGAAACGGCCAGGAAACTTCCGACACATTCTCACGAGCTGGCTTACTTTTGTCTGCTGCTGAACGGGAATTACTGGGAGCAGTTGGGAAAGAAGCGAATCACGTACAGGCCGCTGACTGTGATGTTTCACCCGCCCGATATGACGCATATCGACGAGATCGGACCGGCTGGCGGACGGTTTTTTAGTGTGGAAGTGAAGACGGAGTGGATGGAGCGTTTGCGCGAGTGTCTTGGGAAAGTAGAGCTCGATTCGAGTCTGCATGAAGGTGATTTGGCGTGGTTGGCGATGCGGCTTTACCGCGAGCACAAGCAGGCGGATGCGTGTTCGGTGCTGACGATGGAAGGACTCGTGTTGGAGATGTTGGCGGTGGTGGGGCGCTTCAAAGAACAGCGGGATCAACCGCGGTGGTTGGCGAATGCGATTGACCTGTTGAATGCTGAGTTTCGGAGTAATTTGAAGGTGCAGGATATCGCGAGTGAGGTTGGTGTACACCCGTTTCATCTGTCACGAGTGTTTCGCACGGTTCATCGGCAGACGATTGGGGAATACGTACACAAGCTGCGCGTTGCGTATGCGTGTAAGTTGTTGGAATTGCCTGAGTGTGACCTGGCGAACGTCGCGCTGTCTGCCGGATTCGCCGATCAAAGCCACTTCACTAAGGTTTTCAAAAACGTCACCGGCATGACGCCGGGAGTTTTCCGGCAGCTTGCAGTCGCAAGTTAGTAGGCATCCCACCGACGCAGTCGGTGGTACTTCATACCCTCCCTACACACATCGGGGGACAGCGATAATCCCACCAACGCAGTTGGTGGTCCTTCATACCCAGCCTACACAGACTTGCACAGACTCTTAGGCTGAGTATGAAGTACCACCGACTGCGGTCGGTGGGATTCTCATATGTGCCAACGACTCCTATAGGCCGAGTATGAAGTACCACCGACTGCGTCGGTGGGATTCTGATACTCACTGACTACCCAGTTCCAACGCCAGAATGTTCTTCCGGTCGCGCAGGTAAAGACGCGTACCCGCTAGCGATGGTGCGGTCCACGAGTTGTTACTAAGCACCGCAGCTTTCGACGTTATCGTCAACCCATCCGCCGCTGGTGTCGCTAACGACAGATTCCCGTCTTCATCAAGAATGATGAAACGGTTATCGGCAAATAGAAACGACGCTCGCGGGAAACTCCGATTACGCCACTGAACTTTTCCAGTCTTCACATCGACTGCCGTAAACGGCGCCGGCCCAAAATCACCACTCGATCCATAAACAAGATCCCCAACGCGAATCGCATTCGTAAAGTGAACGCGCATCAACCCGTGCGCCCACACTTCTTCAACACTCGTTTTGTTTCCTGCGCGGCTCAGTTTCAAGACGCGACTCCCGCCGTTGTATCCGCTCGAAATGAAAAGTAGATTGTCCGCTCCCCAAATCGGCGTACTCGTGTTCAAGCCATAATCAACCGGATGCGCGTAACTCCACAGCAAATCACCATTCACTGGATCGACACCAACAACCTCTCCATACATGAACGCCACAAGCTGATCCTGCCCATCAACGTTGATGACGATCGGCGAAGAAGTCGAGTTTCTGAAGTCGTGTTTCTTCCACGCAACGGACCCATCTTTCTGGTTGAAAGCAACGAGCGCACTCGCCTGGCCGCCAACCATCATCACGACTTTGTCTTTGTAAGCGATCGGACTACACGAATAACCATTCACACGCACAGTCCCATGAAACTCACCCATCAGATCGTGCGACCACAAGACCTTTCCGCTCTTCTTGTCGAGCGCGTGCAGCTTGCCCGTCGCGCCGGAAGAAAATACAAAGTTGCCGGTAACCAACGGCGTTGCGTGCGGGCCAGTCCCCTGCGACATGTCGTACTCCGGCGAGAACGGCGCGACATAACTGTATTCCCACACGGTCTTGCCCGTCGCCGCGTCGAGCGCGATCACGACCTCGTTATCGCCTTTGCGATACATCGTGAACAGCATCCCGCCCTCGACAGCGATCGCCGAGTAACCTTCACCCAACTCTCGCTGCCAAACGCGTCGCGGTCCGGATGCTGGCCAACTCGTCGCCAGACCTTTTGTTTCAGTCGTGAAGTTGCGGTGTGGTCCACCCCACTGTGCCCAGTCAGTCGATTGCGCTAACGCAGTCAGCGGCATCGCCAACAAGAACACAACTGCAATCAAGTTACGATTTTGGTTTCTTAAAACTGGTGGCATCGATTTGACCATTTACCGTTGCTGTTTCAATCGTTGCTGTCAGAGCCGGAAAAGCCTGGCCGTCGAAAGTCGCAGTGCTCTTGAACGGCAACCACAACCCTTCAACTGATCTGAAATCCGAATAGTTGATCGCGATCTCACCGATCACGCCACCGGGTCCGCGTCCGCGATACCTCTGGGTCAGCACGCGGCCTGTCGCGGGATCGATTCCGAGCACCGTGGTGAACCCGGGAAGTTCAACCTCTAGGCGCTCGATCGTCGTTTCACCCACCTTGTCGCTGCCGGCGGCCCACGCTTTGAAATCGGATTTGGTCCTGGCGCGCAGGAGAACAATCAGTTCGTGATTGAGTTCCTTGTAAACTGCTGCCCGCTCGTCTTCCGGCATCGCGCGCGTGGTGTTGTTGTAGTGGAAGAATGATTCAGACGGCGAAACGACCGAGACGAACGTGAAAGCCGGTCTGACTGTCTCTAGTCGCACGGCATCGGGAAACGCAATCTGCAAATTGCTCTTGACGTCGTTTGCTCGCAGTTCTTTCTTCTGAAAACTAACGAGCTGATCGAGCTTTGTCCCGCCTGATGTCTCAACAGCTTTTGTAAGCAGTTCCTGACCGCGCTTGATCATCTCGGCGGTCGCGGGCGCTTTCGTTGGTGGAGGAACTTCCAGGTACTTCTCGGGCGCGGCCTTAAAAGCAATTTGGCACTCTTCAGAGCCGAAGATGTAGATGTGTCCATTGTGAACCGCGTAGAGATCGGGATTGCCGTTCGTCGGCGCTCCCATTCGCGCGCAATGGCCGTCCAACTGGATCTCGTATCGCGCCGGATCCTTTTCAAACGCGGCCTTGTTCTCGGCGCTCGCGAAGATGTACTGGAACCTTCCGCGCGTGACTTTGAACTTCATGTCGCCCTGAACCTCTTTGCCCTGCGCGAGCATGACCGGGTCAAGACCTTCGAGTGGAATCGACGTTTCGGCAACAGCGGGCGACTGCTGCGCGAAGGCTGAGCCCGCCGCTGCAAACACAGTCGCAGCAGCCAGCAGCAAACAGAAGTAATGGACCAGCATGATCCGTGGTCCGCGTTTGGTTATCATGATCGCCTCCTTGTGATCTAAACGATCCATCCCTTGCTTTGATACTCCATGTAGAACGCCGTTCGCTCCGCTGTTTCCCTGCCGAAGTAACGTTCAACGACTCTGAGCGCGAGATCGATCCCTGACGTCAGTCCACCCGCGGTAGAGATCTTGCCGCCTTCAACAAAACGCAGACCTCGTTTCAGCTTCACGTCCGGAAACGCTCTTGCAAACTGATCGAAGAACTCGTGATGCGTCGTGGCCTCTTTGCCAGTGAGTAGCCCTGCCCGGCCGAGTTGAAACGCACCCGTGCATACGGACATCGTGACGTCAGTGGAATCCACGATTTTGCGCAACCACGCGTGCAACGCCGGCGATCCAGCTTGCGCGGGAATCACGACCACCTTTGGCGCCGGTGCGTTTTCAAAAGTGTAATCAGGAACAATCTTCATCCCACCCGACGCCTCAATCGCGTCCGTCTTGTCGGACACGGTGTAGAGCTGGAACGGCTGTCGATGACCCTCCTGCTCTTTTGAGTTCATCACCATCACATCCTGAAACACCTCCCAAGGTCCCGCAAAATCAATCATCGTCGCTCCCCGCGACATTGCGAACGCCACCGGAATCGACCCATCAGGCGGGGTTAACTTGTTAGCGTCTGAACCTTCGGCTTCAATCATCATGGAACTCGCCCCTGTGGAAACGATGCTGCTCGACATCACCGCGGCTGCGGAACACGTAACCAAAAACTTTCGACGTTTCATACTTCTCTCCTTCCACTCGAATCGACGCGGGGCATGGTAGTCCTGTGAGACCGCGGCGGTCTTGTACCAATCCAACGCCTTTGAATGAAACAAACTTTGCGGCAGTCCCTACGGCGTTAAAGCTTCCAACGAAACGTTTTCAGGCGTTACTCACATTACAAATGATCCCGACGAGGTGGGCGCAATTACGCTCGTACTTCCCGCCAGTAGTGTGATCACACGCCTCTAAATACAAAGGAGAGATTCCATGAACCCGCAAACGTATCTGACCGTGCTCACATTTCTCGGACTCGTCATCGGCACGGCGAGCGGTCTGTTCTCGCATTTGACGAAAACCTCGGAAGACATTGCGGGCACCACGAGGAAGAAGCTGACAACCGCGGGGAAGTGGGCCTTCGGGATAGCGCTGTTGGGTTTTGCCGGCTCGTTTACTTCCGAGATGTTGAAGTCCTCGATTCAGGCGAAAGCACACACGCAATCAGAGATCGACAAAACCCTCAAAGCACAAAATGAAAAGGAGAACAAAAACTGGCAGACGCGCAGCGAAAATCTTCAGGATGGCATTAAGGCCGACACCGCGTCGGCTTTACAACTCTCCGAGAAAAACATCAACGAGACCATTGAAGGATTCAAAAAAGAAGAGACCGCGATCATCGAGAGTCGCGAACAACTTCTCAGGGACAACCTGCTGCGCGAAGTCAGTCTCTACGGAAAACTGAGCGCCGCCGGCACGCCTTTAACGAGTCTGACGATCACCTTTACCGTTGAAGATGTTCCCGAGGAGGTTCGCAGCAGATTGCGAAAAGAGATCTCTGATGCGCCCAACGTGACAAACGAGGAGTGGGTCGAAGACTTGTTCGAGCACCATAACATTGACGACGATGACGCGCGCGAATTCGTGCAAAAAAGGGTGTACGAACAAGCGATTCAACCATTCATCGACTTCCTGGCAACCGGAAACATGGGCAGGGAACACGCGCTTCTCGTAGTGTCGTTGGACCGCAGGTATTCTGCGCTCGCGTGTCTCGGCTGGGTCGACGAATCGGACAACCAATGGACAGAAGTGCAATCAGAGTCCGATAAAGAAGGGAAAAGTCTGTTGCCTTCCGGCATCTTCGTCGGCGACGAGATCGATTCGCAGAACTACAGTGGCCCGGGAGGAGCCGCGTCAACGCGCAAGCGACACCGGCGCCCGTCATTCGATATCGAGGTCAAGGGCACATCGGTTTTACTAACTCTGGATTTAACTTTGCAGTCTCTGAGTGATGCTTTGCTGCGCTATCCGGCTGACAGTCCTGCGACTGCAAGCTTGAGCGATCACATTGAGTTCTTCACCTGGAGTCCAACACCCGAAGGCGAAATGTCCGAGGATGAAGAAGGCTCGCTCAAGCTGCCGTTTGATACGAATCGCGTTCGGCACGCCCTCACGGACGTCGATCTCTCCAAGGACTACCGGCCTTTACCGGATTGGCGTGATGGGGATACGAATGAATGGGCCAAGGGCAACGCGAGTTGGGTACGTAACGCGCCACGCTGGATGCATCGCATTTCCGTTCGCATAGTTCCGAACGGAGTCGAGCAGGTCGGCAAGACCTATCGACTGCGGCTATCGTCATCGGGATTTCCGATCGAAGGCACTCGCGAAGACGAACCCCGCGGTTACGTGCAAATCTGGCACGGCTCGGTTCTGGAGTAATCGTATGTGACTTGTTTGAAACCCTAACTCAGCATTTTGGCTATGTGTATGCGCCACATCGTCGGTGTATCGGCCCACTGCTGCGCGAGGTAGACGGCGTTGCTGACAGGATCGGCGCAAGCGCCAGCCATATGGAATTGCATCAGCGGCACCTGACTGGTTTTAAGCGAGACACTGGAACTTATGTCAGTCTCTCCTGCGAACCAGACGTTGGCGCGCTGCTCAGGATAGATCGTCGGGTTGGAGCGGATCGAACCGACGACGATGTCGCCCTTGGCGTTGGTGGCAACCGCCGGCCAGCCGTAGTCAAAAACTGACCCGGCCGGGTCGGCGGCGTTGTTGAGGCCGAAAAGCCGATCAATCTGAACGGTGACTATCTTACTGGCGTTCTGGAAGAACTTTGCGACATCAAGGCGCACCAGCCGCACACAGTTGTTCGGCGTGGCCTGCCCGGGCCAGGTTATCCTGTCGTTGGAAACGAACACGATCTTGCCGTCGCGGTACTCTGCGTTTTGTGGGGTTCGGTCGATGTTGGAGTAGGACAGAAGAACGTTGTCCTTCTGCATTCCGTTTCCCGGGCTGATGGACGGTTTGATTGCGACCTGCTTGGGCTCCACCTTCCCCTGGCGAACAGCGAAGACCCTGATGTGTGAGTCGTCGTCGCGGCGGATCCAGAAGGAATCAGTCGTATACGAATTATGAACGCACGGCACCGCATTTCTTCCGTCAGGATGCGACCACTCAGTACGGTCCAACGGCTTACCGTCGACTAACGCCGAGTTCCTGTACATCAGATGTCGAGTGACACCGACGGGATTTGGCTGGCCGGGGTATTGCACCTGGTTTGAAATCAGAAGGTGCGAGGCGTTGATTCCCATCCACATGTAGTCCTGACCGGTTACGCCGTCATTCTGCATGTTGTCCTCGTACGTCCACCAACCGTCCTGCGGGTTCTCGCTTTTGGAAACCGCTATCAACAGACGTATCGGCCCGCTTATGCGCGTCTGGAACGCCATGAAGAACCGCTTGTGGAACTGGCCGAACACGACCCTCCCGTCCTTGGTAGGCGTACCGTTAGCCGCGTCGGGGACCGAGTGGCCCA
>DATELP010000135.1:0-5821 GCA_035276425.1 Pyrinomonadaceae bacterium | reverse complement strand
AAGGATCACCTTTGCGCGGCCTTAAGCAGCGGGCGAGCCGCCCGCGCTCCCGCGATGTGAAGTAGGACATTCAATCAGTAGTTCGTGAGAATTTCTTCCGGCTTGAAACCCATCTTTCCCAAACGCTCGCGCGTCTGATCGATCATCTCTTTCGAGCCGCAGATCAGCGCGACAGGCGATTTCAAATCGGGCAGCACGTTGTCGAGCAATGATTGCACGTAACCGGTTGGTCCAGCCCAATCGTGACCATCGGGCCGCGAGATAACCTGGCGCAGTTCGACGCCCGCATCTTCCCACGCATCGGTTTCGTCACGATAACAGAAATCGTCGGGCGTGCGCGCGCCGTACAACACGACCAGTTGGCCGAAGTCTTTTCTTCGTTTCAACGCGTGACGCAATGCCGAACGCAAGGGCGCGACGCCAGTGCCCATCGCGACAAAGATCAAGTCACGATGCTGCTGCTGGTCCATCTGAAAACCATGCCCGGCGATGCCTACGAGATCGATCGTGTCTCCGGCGCGCATGTCGTAGATGACGTTACTGGCGCCGGCTTTCTGTTTGATCAGCACTTCCAAATCCGGATCTTCAGGCGCACCGGCGAAAGCGAAGTAAGCGGGATCGTGACCCGCGACACGCAGCACCGCGACCTGACCGGGAACAAACTCGACACGCTGACCGTCCGGGGCACGTAGATCAAATGAACGAATAATCGGAGCCTGGTTGTGGACGCGTGTAATCGTGAGAGCTAGATCTGTTTTGATCATGAGGTTTTGAGTGTAGCAATTTTCAGCGGCGGTGCTACAATCTGGCCTTGTCTTTCTGCCGATGATTCGCAAATTTTACAGAAATGAATCGCTTGTGTTGCTCCTGCTGCTGGTTGCGATCTGTGCGACCGTGGCGCAGGCACAATCCGGAAGAAGACAACCGAAACCGCCGCCGTCCGCGCCGGTTCCCACGCCGACGCCGGAACCAACACCCGAACCAAAGAAGCCACAGAAAGAATCGGAAATCGGTTTCATCGTCGGCAGCGATCGTTTCGGCAACCCTACCGAAAACTATCCGATCTCTTATTACGACGCGGCGATGACTGGTTGCGCCGATCAGTTGCGCACTGGTTCGTCCGCAGCAGTGTCTGTCTCGGGAAGCAATATGAGCCGAGGCGAGGCGATCAAAAAAGCGAAGGGCGAGACAAAGACTTACGTAGTCTGGATACGTTTGGTGCTCGACGAGATGACCGCCCGATCGCTTGACGATCTCGAGATCGAATTCGTCGTCTTTTCGCCGCAAACCGCAAAGGTCGTAATCAACGGCCGGTCCTATCTCAACGTGAACCGCAGAGGCCCGATCATCGTTGGCCCATCCTCGCGCGGTCCGGGTGGCGCGCTTTATCGTGAAGAGCTAATCCGCCGTGCGGGCGAGGACGCAGGCGAACGAATCCTCAAAGCCCTGAACCTCGACATACCGATCATCAGACAGAATTAACAAGACTCACAAGATTCAAAACCTTTCCTTCAAAAAGGAAATCTTGACATCCATGTCTATTTTTCTTCGTAGAGCTTTTCGATCGCGTCGCGATACTTCTCGTCGATCACGCGACGCTTAACTTTCAACGTAGGTGTGAGTTCGCCGCCTTCGATCGAAAATTCATTCTCGAGTAACGCGACTTTCTTGATCTTTTCGTAGCGCGCGAGGTTTGGCGTGAGCGCGTCGATCTGGCGTTGCAGGAGATCGACGATTCGTGGGTGACGGCACAATTCGCTGCGGCTCGGAACTTCAATCCCTTTCAACTTGCAGTACGACTCCAACTGCTCCCACACCGGCACGATCAACGCCGCCGGAAATTTCCGCTCCGATCCAACCAGCACCACCTGATTCACAAACCGCGAGCCCTTGATCGCCTGCTCGATCGGCGCGGGGGCGATGTACTTGCCGCCGGAAGTCTTGAACAACTCCTTCTTCCGATCCGTGATGCGCAAAAATCCATCGGCATCGATCGTCCCGATATCACCGGTCTTGAACCAACCGTCGTCAGTAAACGCCGCACGCGTTTCTTCCGGCTTGTTGTAATAACCACGCATCACGTTTGGTCCGCGAGTCTCGATTTCACCATCTTCAGCGATACGAATCTCGACGTGCGGAATCGCGCGACCGACCGTGCCGACGCGGTAATCTTCAAACGAACTCGCGGTCATCACCGGCGACGTTTCCGTCAGTCCATAACCCTGAATGATCGGAATGCCCGCGCCGATGTAAATGCGCGCGAGATCTTCAGGCAAAGCAGCGCCGCCCGATAGCAACAAACGCATTCGTCCGCCAAAAGCCTCGTGCCATTTCGAGAACACAAGCTTCGTCGCGAGCCAGTGTTTGAATCTCAGTGTCGCCGGAATCGACTGCTTCTTTCCAACGAGAATCGAGTACTCGCGGGCCACAGAAACTGACCAGTCGAGTATCGCCGCAGTCAACTTCCCTGCTTCAGCCGCACGCTCGCGAATGCGTTGGTAGATCTTCTCAAACATTCGCGGCACACCCACCAGCAACGTCGGCCGCACTTCGCGCAGGTTCGACGCAACCGTCTGCAACGACTCCGCAAAATAAACCGCCATTCCGTGGTGCAAGTACATGTACATCGCCTGCCGTTCAAACACGTGCGACAGCGGCAACACCGACAACACCGTATCTTCTTCGCCAATCGACAAATGGCCGCACGAATCAATCAGGTTCGAAACGAGATTAGCGTGCGTGAGCATCACGCCTTTCGGTTCGCCGGTTGTTCCGGAAGTGTAGATGATGGTCGCGAGATCATCGGGCGTGGTTTCGGCGGCCATGCGATCGATCAGACCGGGATCGTCTTGTTCGAGTTCGCGTCCCTTCTGCTCGAGTTGGGCCAACGTCAAACCGTCTGCTTCCGTAATGCCTTCAGCGTCAAAAAAGATAACGTGCTCGACGTGCGCACACTCGCCGAGTATCTCTTTCAACTCCAGAAACTTTTCGCGGTTCGCAAGAAACAGCGCGCTCGCGCCGGAATCCTGCAGGATGTAACGCACCTGCGGCGGCGTCAGCGTCGGATAAATCGGAACGTCAACCGCGCTTGCAAACAAACAACCCGCATCCGTGAGCGTCCATTCAACGCGGCTATCGGAAAGCAGTGCAACGCGATCGCCGTGACGAACGCCAATCGCGTGAAGTCCGGCGGCGATGTGCTTCGCGCGTGCGAGCAGTTCGTCCGAAGAGAGCGAAACCCAACGTCCGCCGCGCTTGTAATTCAACGCATCCGGCCGATTGTGTACGCGAGCCGCGCGCATGAAGACGTCGATCAGCGTCCGCGGCTCGTCAGGCGCAAACGGACGGCGAGCAGGTGAAAGCGGCCGCGCCACAGAGATGTCGGCGGCCAGATTATTCACGACGCTTTGACTCCGTTCAGCAAAATATCGACAACCTGATCGGCCATCGGCGCGAGTTTGTAACGGCGCTTTGAAAGAATCCAGTTCGTGGCCATTTCGTCGAGCGCACCGAAGACAATCTTCGCGACCACGTTTGCATTCAGATCGCTGCGAAAGACGCCCGAGCGTTGTCCTTCTTCAAACGTGGTGCGAATGAGCGCCAGATACTCGGCGAAACCGGCCGCGGAAAATTCTTCCATAAACTTTGTCGAGCCGCGCAATTCGACCTGAAACACGACCGCGAGATCGCGATCGGCGCCGAGCCTTTCAAGGTGCAGAAGAGCGATCTGACGCAACCTGTCGCGTGGATCCGTGATTAGTTCGATCTGTTTGCGAGCCGAGGCCAGCGCTTCGTCGACGCTGCGATCGAAGATCGAGTGGAGTATCTCTTCTTTACTTTTGAAATAGAGGTAGACGGTGCCATCGGCGACGCCTGCTTCGCGCGCGATGTCGGCGACTTTGGAATTGAAGTAGCCGTTGTGAGCGAAGACAGTGATGGCCGCGCGCAGGATTGCTTCGCGCTTAGCGCCACCCGCGCGGGCGAAGTTATTGTTGTTTAGAGTTCGAGCCGAACGCATGCTGCACTGAATGATGCCTCATTCAGTGGTCGCTTTTCAATCCTGCATGCGCGGTCCGCCGTCGTCGCCACGCAAACCCGGTTCGAAATCCTGTGGGAATGGCCCGCCTTTAAATAAAAATTCCTGCGTGGGATAAGGAATCTTGATCTCGCGTTCCTTGAATAATCGGTAGATGCGATAGTTGATGTCGCTGCGAATCTGCACGTGACGGCGTGGCTGTTTGGACCATACGAGCAAACGGAAATCCAGCGAGTAATCGCCAAACTTCATGAACTGCACGCGCGGTGGCGGATCTGTCAGCACGTAATCGACGCCCTCGGCTGCCGCAATCAACGTCCTCGTCACCAGGTCGATGTCCGAATCGTCCGCCACGCCGATCTGTATCGCGATGCGCGCCCGCGGATCTCCGTACGACCAGTTGATCACACGCTGACTGACGAGCTTCGAATTCGGCACGATGATCGCGATGCGATCGTTAGTACTGACAACCGTCGTTCGCAGATTGATGCTTTCCACGTCGCCTTCGTCATCGCCGATCGTGATCCTGTCGCCAACGCGAATCGGCCGTTCGAAAAGAAGTATGAAACCGGAAGCGATGTCCGACGCAAGATACTGAAGTCCGAAACCAATACCGACCGACAGCGCGGTAAAGATCACCGCGATCGACGTCAGGTCAACTGCAAATGCCTGCTTGACCGAAACGAGCGTTCCCACAGTGACCACGAAATAACGGATCAACCGGCAAATCGTGTAACGCAACCCCGGATCGATATGCGACCGCAGCTTGAGGCGCCCTTCGATGAACGCGCTCAAGTAGCGCCCCAAAAGGATCGTCACAATGAAAACGATCAAGCCGATGAGCACGCTGGAGATCGAAACGCTAATCCTGCCGAACGTGAACGTCTGCGTGAGGTAAGCCCAAATGCGAGCGATAACACTCGGAGATTCCTGCCATAGCAACGCAATCATCAAGAACTTCATAAAACTGAACCCCATCTGAACTGAGAACTTCATTGACACATCAACAAGCTCTAACTAATCTAGCCCCGGCCCATAAACGTGAGCATACCCGAGCACACCACCGGACCCAACTACAGGAGAACACTATGCGGACCCCTCTTTTACGCAGCTTCCCCCGATTCCAAACTTTTGCAGCGAGTCTAGTATTAACCCTGTTGCTCGCTCCAGCAATCGCCGCGCAGACGCAAATCACCACCGGCGGCATTCAAGGCACCGTCGTCGATGCCAATGAGGCCGTTGTTCCCAGCGCAAACGTCGAGATAAAACACCTCGAAACCGGTATTACCAGATCGGCAATAACGGATGAGAACGGGCGTTTCCTCGCTCTTCAATTACAACCCGGAAAATACTCAGTTACCGTTTCCAAACAAGGCTTTTCAACCGCTCAGGATCTGAATGTGACCGTAACTGTAGGCTCAAACGTGGAACTAAAATTTCCTTTGCAGCCTGCTGGTGTTGAAGGAAACGTCGTGACTGTCACTGCGACTCAAACCGTGGACACCGTGAAGACGCAAGTCAGCACCACGATCGACGAGAACGCAGTCGCGACGACGCCGAACCTCGGCCGTAAGTTTGAAGATCTGCTCACGCTCACACCTGGCGTCAGCATCACGCAGGGACCCGATGGCGACGAGATCAACTTCGCCGGTCAACGCGGCATCTTCAACAACGTCAGTCTTGATGGCGGCGACTACAACAACGGATTCTTCGGTGAACAACTCGGAGGACAGCGCGCCGCGATCGACATCACACTCGAAGCAGTAAAAGAGTTTCAGGTGGTTG
>DATELP010000134.1:0-3028 GCA_035276425.1 Pyrinomonadaceae bacterium | reverse complement strand
GGACCGGGTGAGCGATCGAATCGGCTTTCGCAGTATCGAAACGCGTGGCACTGAGATTCTGCTGAACGGACGGCCGATATTTTTGCGTGGCGTGTGTCTGCATGAGGAAGCGCCGCTGCGTGGTGGACGTGCTAACAGTCGCGAAGACGCTTTGACGCTGCTTGGTTGGGCCAAAGAGTTGGGCGCGAATTTCGTGCGGCTGGCTCACTATCCTCATAACGAGTTCATGGTTCGCGAGGCTGACCGGATGGGAATCATGGTGTGGTCGGAGATTCCGGTTTACTGGACCATTCTTTGGGAGAATCCGGCGACGTTCGAGAACGCGCGCAACCAGTTGAGCGAGATGATCGTGCGCGACAAGAACCGCGCGTCGGTTGTGATCTGGTCGGTGGCGAACGAGACGCCGCTCAGCGACGCGCGTCTGACGTTTCTAAAGAATCTGGTTTCGCACGCGCGCAGTCTCGATTCGACACGTTTGCTTTCCGCGGCGATGGAGCGTCATTACATCGACGCAACGACACAAATGATTGACGACCCGCTCGGCGAGTATCTCGACGTGCTTGGTTGTAACGAATATGTGGGCTGGTACGATGGTCTACCGGCCAAGGCGGATCGACTGGAATGGAAGTCGAAGTATGACAAGCCGTTAATCATGAGTGAGTTTGGCGCCGACGCGTTGCACGGGCATCACGGCGATGCCTTTGCACGTTGGACCGAGGAATACCAGGAAGATCTTTATCGGCATCAACTCGCCATGCTCAAACGCATTTCCTTCCTTCGCGGCGCCGCGCCCTGGATCCTGATGGACTTCCGCTCCCCCCGCCGTCCGCTGCCGGGGATTCAGGACTACTGGAATCGAAAAGGATTGATTTCCAACCGCGGTGAGAAAAAGAAGGCGTTCTACGTGATGCAGCAGTGGTATCGTGAGCTACAGGAGGCCAGACAATGACAAGACAAAGGCTTTCGCGTCGCAGCTTTTCCAAGTTGGCCGGTGCAGGTGTGGCCGTTGCTGCACTGCGGCCGATGAGTCGGATTAACGCCTCTTCGTTTTCAACAGCGAACATCGTGCGTCTCAGTTCGAATGAAAACCCGTATGGTCCATCGCCGGCGGCGTTGAAGGCGATGACGGATGGGTTCAGTCTTGCGTGGCGGTATCCGGATGAGCATGCGGATGTGTTGGCGGAGGACTTGGCGAGAATGCATGGTGTGCCGGTGGAGCAGGTGCTGCTCGGCGACGGATCGGGAGAGATTCTGAAGCTCTGCGCGGCTGCGTTTACGGGACGCGATAAGAAGATTGTCATTGCTAATCCTACGTTCGAAGCGATTGCGCGTCATGCGGGTGTGGCGAACGCCGAGATCGTGAAGATCGATCTCACGCCGGATTATGGTCATGATCTGAAGAAGATGCTGGCTGCTGCGAATGGCGCGGGGCTGATTTACATCTGTAATCCAAACAATCCGACGGCGAGTATCACTAACAAAAGCGAGATCGCGGATTTTCTGGCGAAGCTTTCGCCCGCGACGATCGTGTTGGTTGATGAGGCTTACCATCATTACGTCGAGAGCAATGATTATGAAAGTGTCATTCCGCTTGTGAAGCAGTATCCGAACCTGATCGTCGCGCGCACGTTCTCAAAAATCTACGGCATGGCCGGACTGCGTTGTGGCTACTGTGTCACGCAACGCGCAAATAGCGCTCGCCTGAGAACGCATCAGATCTTCGATAGCGTAAACATCATGGCGCTCGTTGCCGCGCTCGCGAGTGTAAGAGATGCAGGCCAAGTCACCCGGGGACGACGCCTGAACGCCGAAGTAAAGAAGACTGTCTGCGCCGAACTCGACACACTCGGCTATCGCTACATTCCCTCGCACGCAAATTTCATGATGATCGATCTGAAGCGCGAAGTCAGACCAGTTATCGGAGCCATGCGCACTCGCGGAGTCGAAGTCGGACGGCCCTTCCCTCCCCTGCCAAACTTCCTCCGCGTCACGATCGGCACGGCGACTGAGATGAAGGCTTTCCTTACCGCGTTCAAGGAAGTTATGGTTTAGACTGAGGAAGAAACGATGCTCATATCAAAACATTCAACAGGGTATTACGTTGCGATCGTGCTTCTCTCATTACTCGCGATGACCTTCGTCAGCGCGCGACCACTGAATACGCAAACCGCCGAAAAGCCCGAGACACGTTGTGGGTGGTTCAGTAATCCCACTCCGGGAAACGCCTGGTTGTACGATCGCGATGGGGAGTGGACCATCGGCGTGCAGGGTGGTTATCAGGCGGACGGGGATTGGCCGGAGTTCTCTCCCAAGCAATGGGTCGAAACCAACGTACACTACGGCTATGGCTGCGCTTGTCTTAAGGTGCAAGTGGACCGCTCGACGAAACAAGTGATCAAGATCGAAAGCGCGCGAGCGCGTCCATTGTCAGTCTGTCGCCGCGACAAAGCGCTACGCAAATACGACTTCAAATAACCCACGACCGCTATGGGCCAGTTTTCCAAATGGTTACTTCATGAGGACCAGAAGGAATTCTTCGACTACCTTTTCGCGATTGTCCTCAACACAGTCTTTCTTCTACTCATCGCGCTACTGCTCTGGCCACTCGGCAGGGCTGGCATGGCTTGGCGCTTAACGAAGGCTTACTGGATCTTCTGGGCCGCCGTCATCTCAGTGTCGTGCTTACTCGCGCTCGCACAACGCATTTTCAGGATGGATCTGTACCAACGCGGGAACGCGTACATCATCACCGGTCTCGCGGTGAGCGCGTTTCTGCAAGTGGGCTGGTCGGCTTATGCAGCGCCCGTCATACACGCCTCAACCACCGGCGCGTCAGTGCTAACAACGATCTTTCTGTACGTCGTCGGAGGAATTTCCGCTTACGTCGCTGCGGTCATCGTGGGCGCGTTCTACATGGGTGGGATCTACCGGCTCGTCAACTCCGCGCTCGCGATCCTCAGCTTCGTGGTGTTCAGCGTGTGGCCTGCTGCGGGAACCACGATGTACGGTTGGTTTTTCAGTATCTTCG
>DATELP010000133.1:0-14537 GCA_035276425.1 Pyrinomonadaceae bacterium | reverse complement strand
CGATAGACTGAAGCTCACCTTCAACCTGCTCCTTGATGGAATCGTCGATGCTTCCACCGGCGACCTGCTTTTGCAGCCGTTCGCTGTGTTCGCGAAGAACACGTGAGATCTCGTCCTGGCCCTTGACGCGGGTAACAATATTTACCTTGTCTTCAACCTCCTTTATGAGATCGCGGTTTTTCTCAAAAGCGTGAAACGCATTCAAGCGGCCTTGCCCCAACTTCAATTCGCCGTTGTCGACCTTCTTTGCTGATTGCGTGCGGATGTAATACCACTCGCCACGCCGCGTAATAAGTTCGAACGGATCCGGCGCCTGGGCCAACGCAAACCATCTCAGGGCTTCGCCGCCACCGACTCGCGGAATCAGGTTCGGAAATGATTCCCAGTCGCGATGCAAATGATTCGACACTCGCTTTTCCGGATCGTTGTAGGCGCGCTCCATGTCCTCTATTCCCTGGAGCGCGAAGAGCGGCACGCCGATTTTGACTTTGAAAAGTGTTATTCGTTTGGAATCAAGCGTCGAAACCAAACCCGGCGCGGTAGTGCCGCGCGGCACCTTGCCCTGCACATCCGGATCGGCAAGGACCGACGCACTAACATCTTCAACTCCGTAATAGTAAAACTCGTCAATAACACTACGACTGCCGATCTTGCTTTCGTCGTAACGCCACAACGGCACCGCGAGATTGTTAAGCTGCTTGAGATCGTGCGAGATACTTTCCGGACCACCGAGACGGAGTATGTCGTCGATGGATTGACCTGCCAGCGGACGATACCGCTCGACAACGTACTCCATGATCTGGTTCTGCACATTTTCGTCGCGCATGTCGGCCCACAGAGAAACGCTACCGTGAGAAAGCCGGTACCATTGAAAGAAGTCGTCGCCATTGAGCGCCGGTCGATTCTGTTCCGCGGCAAAGCGAACAACGTGCTCGAACGGACTTTCGCCGCTGCGATTGGTAGTGATGTCCAGATACAACCGTTCGCAGGCTTTCAGAGTCGATTCGAGATTGACGCGAATGCGCGCGCTGCGAACAATCACGGATTTCTCAAGATAACTACGCAAGGCGCCGTAAAGTTCGGCTGCTTTTTGTCGTCGAGCAGCTTGCAGCAGGATGTCGATCTGCCGATCGACCATGCCTTTGTAATTCTCACAAGCTGCACGGACCTTGTTAGCGCGGTTGAGAAACGCGTTTCCAGCTTCTTTTGCCTGCTCTTCATAAGCGTCAAAACTCAACGATTTGAGACGTTCGGTCTCCGCCTTCGCCTCGTTGTCCATCATGCGCTGGTACCATTCGAGTTTCGCATTGAGCTTTTCCGCGAAACGTTGAGCGTAGTTGAGACCGTTCGTACGATTGATCACCTGCTCCCACCATTGATCGATCGCCCGTGTAGTCGCTTCCAGGATCGTTTTGTAATTGGCGTCGATTCCCTGAGCGATCAGGCGTTCAGCCTTACTCACGTGTGTGTCTTGCAGTTGTTTGAGCGTGGCGGCAGCGGTGCGGTCATACTTTATTTGGCCCAGCGGCATGGGAAAGCGAAGAGTCCCACCGCCTTCTCGTTCGCTGAGGGCGTCGATTAGATCGTCAGCGTCGTCTTCGCGCAGCTTATTGTCAGTAATGAAACGCACCACGTCGTTTTCGAGCTCAGCATCGGAGATGACGCCGTTCAGCAGTTCATCGCTAAGCAACTTGCGCGCGTCGTGAATCTTCATGGTGTCGTATTCCCTGACTGGTAAGGCCAGAGAAGCAACGCCAAAGCTGCAATAGTTAGGCGAACGGCCTTGTATGGTGTTGGCTACCGCGAGGTGGGTCTTGATGTTGTCGACTGTGTTGTCGGCGTCGACTCCGATCTGCGAACCGATCTGAATGTAGAGTCCGTGAGAGATCAGTTCCAACAGTTCGCGTGTCTCCTTTACGACATTACCGAGTTCGTTCACGCTGTCCATCAGGTAGAGGAGGTCGAAGGGCGGCCGCGTGACTTCAATTTCATTGGTTCCGTAGTTGATGGAGAAAGCGTCCTTGGGATCCATCTTGAAGAAACGCTCGATCTCCTTCAGTGCGCCGTAGGCATTGGGCTTCACCAGCGCAACGCCAGCGAGGTCTTTGAAAACACGCGGCAGCACGAGTACGCCGGTGATGTTTGATAAGGAATCGAGAAAGCTGCGTGTGATAAACGCGAGATCGAGGAAAGTGCCGCTGCCGGTTCCTCCGGCCAAACTGCTAACGATATAAACTTCAACGCCACCGCGATCCGAGACACGAAATTCTTCCCGGTACGCGAGCTTCTGGTTTTTGATTTGTCTGACGTCGTCAATGGCTTTGTTGACAGCCGAGAAAATGGTTTTGCTTCTCGCAAATAGAGCTAAACGTCCGCGAGCGCGGACTTGTCCCGCGCCGGCGTTGATTGCCTGCACCGGAATGTTTGGCGGCCACCAGTTCTCGATGTAATCGAAAGTGCCATTTACGTAGGATCCCGGACTCGCTACGGAGATAACGTGACGCTCGCTGCCGGGCTCGAGAGTGACCACTCGCCCGTCATCTGAGTGTTCGCTGTGCTCGACGTTCTCAGTGGTGTCGATGGAGAGGAACCTGATGATTGGCGGCACTGAACCGTAAGCATTAATGAAACGCCGCTTGAGTTTAAGAATCGCGCCGTGGCCGGTACCACCGAGCCCAATTACTACGGTGGGTCGAAAAACAACATTATCTCTAGGCATCTTGGATCTCCTGCAGGAAGTTTTGAGTAAGCGAGAAGCTAAAATTCGCCGGCTTCAGAGTCGAGGGGGCGGTCGTGGTTTACCCAGTTAAAGAGAAGCCTGGAACCATCAAGCTCGATCAGATCGTCGTTGTAGATCTCTTTCTGTGCGACCTCGATCTTGTTCACATAAACGTTTCCTTTAATGCGGTGTAGTTTCACGCCCAACTTTCCATGTTGTGTTATCGCTTCAAGCTCAGCGTCAGAATCGACTGCTGTGCCGTTCGGAATCAAAGAACGGAGAGAAACCTTTTTGGTCCGAAGCTGAGCCAGACTGATGAATTCGTCTTCCACGCGCGCCGGCCGCGGATGAATCAATTGCAGTTCACCCTGAAGAGTTGCGCGTTCAGTCAGGGCGGGTAACCAAATCCACGGTGGTTCACCTTTGAGTGCACTGATCGCGATCAGAGCGATCGCTATTAACGCAATCAGTAACAACAGATAGTTCAGCACGCGACGCCACAGTGGCTTCGGTATTACTTTCACCGGGGCTGCGACATGCTCGGGAGTAGGACTTGGCGGGGACGGCGGTCTTTCAACTATCGTGCGGATCCTCTCTCCTACTTCAGCGATTCCGCTTGCGCCGGGATCTCGAATCACCTCGCCACGGTTTCCCATGGCGGAAGCCTCGTTCACAAAACTCTCGAGTTGCTTTTCATGCACAACACCAAGTGAAACGAAGAAAACGTAAGGCTGCGCTTTGGGCAGCAGATTGATGTTTGAAGGGATCGAGATCGGATCGATAATTCCACGGACGTCTTCGAGACAATCCGTGAATAACACGATGGCTATCGTTCGCTTTGCTGCTTCGGAACGTTCTTTCAGTTCGATCGCCCGTTCCAAAGCATCGTGGATTGCCTTGCCGGTGTAGGTTCGATCGCCCTCGGAGGTTAGAGTTGTGACGGTTTTGAGTAAGTCTCTTTTATCGATCTCACCCGAAACACGAATGTGGGCGCGGAGAGTCGTGTCGCGATCGAAAGTATAAAGTGTGACGGTGTCTCCCTCGCGCGCATTGCGAACAAACTCCGTAATTGCCTCTTTGACCTTTTCGAAGATATCCGCCGTGCCGCCCGCGCCGTGCATTGAGGCTGACGTGTCGAGGACAAAAATCCAGTCGACACTGCCACGTTCCTGCTGACCGTTTGCCGAAAAACTCGAAGCCGCCAGAACGACGAGCAACACGCACGCTAGTTTCGAAAACCTGCGCAAAACCAAACACTACCCCCGGAGTCGAAATTGAGACAGAAATATCCCCTTCCAAGGACAATGGATTTGGTTGTGAAACATTACAGAGCACGAGGACGACGCGATTGTTACTCGATAATTCGTTATTTGCTGATAAGATTCCCGCCGCTCCAGGCCTTTCCTACTACAAGCCACTTCTAAGGAGGATCACATGCTCGTTTGCTTAGCTAAAGCTTTGCTGCACGCCTTGCGCACCTCGGTTTTCGCACTCGCTGTTCTTTGCCTCTTTGCGTCGGGCGTTTTCGCCGCGAAGAACAAGGACGGGTTTGAGGCGTTCATTGTGGGAAATCCGGCCGACGCGCAGCAGTCTCCTTCACTCAGTCCCGGACTCGTTCTGATGGGTGGCGGCACTGACGTCGACGCGGCGTTTCAGTGGATGTGCCAAAAGGCGGGTGGCGGAGATTTTGTTGTGATCAGAACCACCGGCACAGACGCGTACAACCCGTACATCCAGGACCTCTGCCCGCAAATGGATTCCGTGGAAACGATCATCATCACCACAACCACGGGCGCGAACTCTGCTTACGTCAGCAGTCACATTCAAAACGCTGAAGCACTGTGGATTGCCGGCGGCGATCAGTCGACCTACACAGCGTTGTGGCGCGGAACAGCGGTGCAAACCGGCGTGAACTTCCTGCTAAATTCGAAGCAAGCGCCAGTCGGTGGAACGAGCGCGGGACTCGCCGTGCTCAGTCAATTTATCTATACGGGCGCACTCGGCTCGGTCACTTCAAGCCAGGCACTGGCAAATCCGTTTCATCGTTACGTCACACTCGAACGCGATCTCTTTCAGTCAGCACTGGGCGGCAGCAAAATCTACGATTCACACTTCGTAACTCGCGATCGCATGGGACGCTCGCTCGTCTTTCTCGCGCGCATCGTCAATAACGGTTGGGCCGCTCAACCGCGTGGAATCGGTATCGACGAAGAAACGGCGATACTCGTCGAGCCAAACGGCGCCGGCACGATGGTCGGAACAGGTGCAGCTTATTTTCTCCAGGCGCCCGGTCCGGCGCAGGTGCTCGTCGACCGAACACCCATGACGTATCTCAACATCGGCGTCTACAAAGTGCCGCAAGGCGCGACTTTCAATCTCTCCACGTGGACAGGCACCGGCGGCGTTGCTTACACACTGAACGTCAACAACGGCTCAGTAACTTCCACCCAAGCCGGCGGAAACATCTACTAGATCTTTTGTGTTTCTTCGTGGCTCCTGTTGACAGTCTATAGGAGCCACGCTACCATCTCCTATCGAACGTCGATAGGAGAAACGATGAAAGACAAGAAGAAGGATCTCTTGCAGGGCACGCTCGATCTGCTGGTGCTCAAGTCACTGGCGCTCGGCCCACTGCACGGGCTCGGCGTGTCCGATCGCATCGCGCAGATCACGCAGGGCGCGTTTCAGGTCAAACCCGGTTCGCTGTTCCCTGCCCTCCACCGTCTCGAAGAAAACGGCTGGCTCAAATCAAGTTGGGGTGAGTCAGACAATAACCGCCGCGCGAAATACTACCGCCTTACCAAAGCAGGAGAACGCCAGCTCAAGATCGAAACCGACGCATGGGAACGCGTTTCGGTCGCCATCACCAGCGCGCTCGCAGCAACATAGTCACAAGCAATATAGGAAGACAGCTATGCCGTTTTTACCCCGCGTCAACAGTCTCTGGCGCAATCTCTTCGATAAAGAAAACGTGGACCACGAACTCGCCGAAGAGATTCGGGCCCACCTCGACTTGCTGACCGAAACCAGGATCAAACAAGGTCTCGCGCCGGAAGAAGCACGTCGCGCCGCACTCGTCGAACTAGGCGGCGTCGAGCAAGTCAAAGAAAGCGTGCGTGAAGTCAGACAAGGACGCTTGCTCGAAGACTTGTGGCAGGACGCGCGCTACGCACTGCGAAGTTTACGAAAACATCCGGGCTTCACAGCGATAGCTGTGTTTACGCTCGCGCTCGGCATCGGCGCAAACACCGCGATCTTCAGCGTGATCAACTCGGTCCTGCTAAGACCTTTGCCGTACGCGGACGCGGATCGGCTCGTGGTTCTAACGGAAACAGTTTCTGATCGTCCCATCGGGGTTTCTTATCCAAACTTCGTCGACTTTCGCAATCAAAACACGACGTTCGAAAACGTCGCCGCCGTGCGGCATCGCGAGAGTTTCAATCTCACCGGCTCTGGTGACAGCGAACGCGTGCAAGGCCGATTGGTATCTGCAAACTTTCTCGCGACGTTAGGCGTGAAGCCGGTTCTCGGCCGCGATTTCTCAGCGGAAGACGATCGGCAAGGAGCCGCGCCGGTCGTCATGATCAGTCACGCGCTCTGGCAACGACGCTTTGGCGGTGACGAGAAGATCGTCGGGCAGCAGCTCACGCTCAACCGAGACAGCTTTACCGTTATCGGTGTTACGCCTGCGAACTTCGAGTATGGACTCGACGCGGATCTGACCGTGCCGATCGGTTTACAAACTGAACGTTACAGTGCGCGCGGGCGCGATCCGGGAGTCGAAGCAATCGCCCGGGTGAAGCAAGGTGTTTCAACCGAAACAGCAAACGCCGAACTCAACACGATCGCTGCGCGTCTCGAGCAGCAGTATCCGGAAAGTAACAACGGCCGTCGCGTCAGACTCGATTCTCTTCGCGAAGCGATCGTCGGCGACATTCGTCCGACGTTGCTGACTTTGTTAGGCGCAGTGGGTCTGGTGTTACTGATCGCCTGCGCGAACGTTGCCAATCTTTTGTTGGCCCGCTCGGCGCGACGCCAAAAAGAGATCGCGATTCGCACCGCGCTCGGAGCCGGTCGATCGCGAATCCTGCGTCAGCTATTTACCGAAAGCGTGCTGCTCGCCATCAGCGCTGGAATCGTGGGCTTGATATTGGCGGTTGTGGGAACCAGTCTCCTGTCGTCGTATCTGCCCGAAGGCATTCCACGCCTCCACGAGATCAGCACGGATGCTTCGGTCCTGTTGTTTACTTTGGGTGCGTCGCTTCTGACCGGATTGTTGTTTGGCTTGGCGCCGGCTTTGCAAACTTCAAATCCGGCGTTAACGGAAACGTTGAAAGAAGGCGAACGCAATTCTTCTCCCGGTCACAATCGCACCGGCAAAGTCCTGGTCGTAGCTGAAATTGCACTCACACTTGTGTTGCTGATCGGCGCGGGTCTTTTAGTAAAAAGCTTCTGGCGCTTGATGAACGTAGATCCGGGTTTCAATCCGGAGAACCTGCTGGCGATGCAGATCTCCGTGAACGCGGGTACTGACGGCGGTCCGAGAGTGGCTAGCTTTCTGGACCAGTTGCAGCAACGAGTGAAACAGTTGCCGGGCGTGCAGTCCGTCGCGATCTCGAATGGACTGCCTTTCGAAGGAGCCAACTGGCCCGCGTTCGTCATCGAGGGGCAAGCGCCTCCTGAACCCGGCCGCGAGCCGAACGGCATCCTTTACATTACCGGCGCCGGCTATCTCGAAACGATGGGAATCACGCTGCTGCGCGGGCGCGCCTTTTCTTCGCAGGACACGCCGAATACGACACCCGTCGTTCTGATCGACGAGGTCTTCGCGCGGCAGTACTTCCCCAACGAAGATCCGTTAGGCAAACGCTTGAGACAGGCCGGTTCAAACACCCCGAGCCGTGAGATTGTCGGCATCGTGCGTCATGTCGAACACTCGAATCTCGCAGGACTCAGCGCGGCGAGTGGCGAGGTTTACACGCCGTTCAGTCAGATTCCGGTGGAGACGTTGCCGCGCTATGTGCGGCGAGTGAATTTGCTGGTGCGCACCACGGTCGAGCCGTTGAGTCTGGCGCAATCAGTGCGCGGACAAATCGCAGCTCTCGACAGAGACCAGCCCGTGTTCAATGTGCGCACGATGGAGCAGGCGTTGGCGCGTTCGGTTGCGGCGCGCCGTTTTTCGATGATCCTGTTGTCGGTGTTTGCGGCGTTGGCGCTGATACTGGCGGCGGTGGGAATCTACGGCGTCATCTCCTACTCAGTTGCGCAACGCACGCGCGAAGTCGGTATTCGCATGGCGCTCGGCGCGCAGACGACGGACGTGCTGAAGTTAGTTGTGCGCGACGGACTGAAGCTCGTCGTGATCGGCGTCGTAGTCGGTCTGCTTGGAGCATTCATGCTGACACGACTAATGAGCACGCTGCTCTTCGGTGTAACACCGACCGACGTCGTAACCTACGCGACCGTCGCCGTCGTTCTCATCGGCGTCGCCCTGGCCGCCTGCTACATCCCCGCGCGCCGCGCCACGAAAGTCGATCCACTGGTCGCGTTACGGTTTGAGTAAATTCAGTCCGTGTACGTCCGTGTAAATCCGTGGCTCAGTTTCCTGAATCCATGTGCCAACCAACATTCACTAGCTCATCGCCACGGCGAACAAACATCTCGGTCGCGCGACCGCTCGCGGCGGTGCGCTTTCCGTTCATGTCTATCTCGTAAAGATACGTCGTGTAGACAAGGACCGTGTTGCCGTAAACCTGAATCTCCGTCTTCGGAAACTCGAGTTTCACCAATTTTCCACCACTCTCGGCAAAACGTTTGGCGCCATCGAACACCGCCGCGCGATCCGACCACTCTTCCGAACCATTGTTGATCGCGATCACTTCTTCCGGAACCAACTTCTCCAACGCCGCGCGGTCATTCGCGAACCACGCTTTCCACACCGCTTCTCGCGCGGTCAGTATCCGCTGACGAATCTCCGGTCCAATCGTCATCGGCTTCGACATCTGTTCGGCGCGCCACTCCGGATCGACCGCCGTGTGCGACGCCACCTGGATCCAGTTCCCGTTTCGCTTGGCGTAAACATCCATGATGCGAAACCGCCGCATGGTGATCGAATTCCGCTGAAACTCGCCGACAAACGAAGCCACAGCCAATTCCGAACTATAAAAGTGAATGTCGAAATCGCCGATCTTGTACGTCGTACCTGCGGGATAGTAAGGATGCGACTTCGGCGCGTTCGCGGGCTTGGGCCAGTCGATGCCGTTGGCACGCATGTATTCGTCGATACCTCTGATCGGCGTGCGAGTGCCTTCGAGAAGACCGCGCCAGTCTTCCGAGTGCGTGGCGAAGATCTTTTGTTCATCGCCGTCGATGAAGGCTTGAAAGATACTTTCGATGTGCGCGCGAATGGCGGCGGCGTCAGCGGCGCGATCGGTCTCGGCGGTAGTCACAGAAGCAAACGCACCAATTCCTAAACACAGCGCCAAAACAAGAGTTCTGAAAGTCATAACCAGCCTCCCTAACGAAGCAGCGTAAACCGTTGAAACGGTTTTCGGTTGATACGTCCTGTCTAACACCGGGCTAAAGCCCGGTGTGAATGAGACGATTTTGAGCACCGCCATCCTAGTTACCTGTCCGCTGAGGAACAACGATTAATACGCGAGCGGCGCTTCTCGTGACGCGAACGGTCGCGATCGATCGATTGGTGTTGCACGAGCGCTGGACCAGCGATACTGTGACGCCGTGCGAACGCCACGCTTGCGTCCCTGGATGATCGTCTCGGCGGCCTGGATAGTGCCGGCCGTCTTCGCCGTCATCAATCGCATCGCTCAGTCGCAACTGCAAGACTGGGGACCGTTGACCATTCGCGAGTTGCTGTTTGAATTCGGCGACTGGCTTCTCTACGCCTTTCTCACGCCCGGCGTGTTTGCGATCTCGAAACGCTGGCCGCTCGCGCGTCCGCATCTTGCTCGCCGCATCACGTTGCATCTCGTGTTTTCAGTGCTCTTCTGCGTCGCGTGGGCGACGTGCGGACAAGTACTGCGAGTGTTGCTGATCCGCATCTTCGCGCCGCAGATCATGGCGGAGGCGATGCAGCATGGCATGGCCCAGTTCTGGCAACGATTCGGCGTCGAATGGCTGAGCTGGATCTTTATCACCTTGCCGTTCGGCGTCGCGGTTTACCTGTGCATGGTGGGAATCGAACACGCCACGCGTTACTTCATCGAAGCGCGCGAGCGCGAAGTGCAGGTCGCACGGCTCTCAGAACAACTCTCGAGCGCGCGCTTCGACGCCTTGCAGGCGCAACTCAATCCACACTTTCTTTTCAACACGCTGAACACGATCGCGGTGCTTGTGCGTGACGACGACCGGCAAGGCGCCGTGCAAATCGTCGAACACTTGAGCGAACTCCTGCGACGCACGCTCACGCGTCATCGCGCTAATGAAGTCACGCTTGGTGAAGAACTCGAACTGATTCGACAGTACGTTGCGATCGAACAGGCACGTTTCTCCGATCGCCTGCGACCGGAGTTCAGCATTCCCGACTCGTTGTTGTCCGCGGCGTTTCCGAGTTTTGCGCTGCAACATCTGGTCGAAAACGCGATTCGTCACGGCATCGCGCGCCACACGGACGCCGGTCTGTTGCTCGTTACTGCCGAACGCGTCGGCGATGTGTTGCAGATCACGGTCGTCGACGACGGCGTCGGAATCGATCCCGAAGCGCCAACGCCTGCTGGTCACGGAATCGAGAACACGCGCGAGCGACTGCGCGCGCTCTACGGCGCGAACGCGTCACTCGAACTCGCGCGGCGTCCCGAAGGCGGTACAATCGCAACACTGCGTTTGCCGTATCGCGAATTGGGTCCGGAGCCGATCACAAGCTAAAGCTTGAACTCAAAACTGAGTCGTGAACTCGAAGCATCGTTTTGAGTTCAACCTTTAGGTTGCCGAGGTAAGAGCGGTGAAACAACCGAAGTGGAAAGCATTGATTGCCGACGACGAACCGGCTGCGCGCCGTGGCGTGAGGCAACTGCTCGCAGCGTTTCCCGAATTCGCAGTCGCCGGAGAATGCCGCAACGGCGCTGAAGTGCTCGCCGCACTCAACACGTCAGCGCCCGACGTGGTCTTTCTCGACATTCAAATGCCGGGCATCGACGGCTTTGAAGTAATCAAACAGCGCACGGTCGAGCAGATGCCGGCGGTTGTGTTTCTCACGGCGTTTGATCAGTTTGCGATTCGCGCATTTGAAACTGAAGCGCTCGATTATCTCGTCAAACCGGTTAGCGAAGCGCGTTTCGCGGCGACGATGAAACGCCTCGAAAAGCGTTTGCGTTCGAGTTCAAAGCCGCCGCGACAGGAGACACTCGTCGTCACGACACCTCGTGGCGCGACAGTGCTGCACCTCAACGAGATCGACTGGATCGAAGCGGCCGGCAATTACACGCAATTGTGGGTCGGCACTCGCAATTACTTCCTGCGCGAAGCACTTCAACTGCTTGAAGAACGCGTGCAAGCCCAGGGTTTTATTCGCGCGCATCGCAGCGCACTGGTCCGGCTCGAAGCCGTGCGCGAACTGAGGCGCACTCGCACCGGCGCACTGGTAGCGATACTCGGAAGCGGCGTCCGTGTGCCGATTTCACGCCGGCGCAGTGCGTCATTTACGGCGGCGCTGCGACAACTCGGCTGAGTAAGTAGCACAGTTGTTTTGAGTTCAAGCTTTAGCTTGGGTGCTTAAAAACCGCAGCCTGAAGGCTGAACTCAAACGTTAATTCTTCGCGTTGAGGTTGGACCAGGCGAGCAGACTGCACGTCGCGAAGCCGAATGCATTCAGCAATCCGTGCGTCATGGCCATCGTTGGAATCCGCAGGATTAACACATGGGCCACGAGACTGTAAGCGTAGAGACAGGCGAGCACCATCGCCGTACAGCTCGAGAGCGCGGCGATCGAAAGCAGCAGTCGCGCACTCAACGAAGAGATTGCCGGCACCACCCGCGCAAGCGTGAGCACGGCCAGCAACACCAAGCCTGAGGTGAGCAAAAGCGTTCCGGCCAAACCGGCCCACGGTGAAAACGTGATTCCCGCAGCCACAAGCGGCATCGCCGCGACGATCGCAAAGACTATAAACGCATAGATTCCACGCGGTACACGTCCAGCCGCCACGAGCATCTTTCCAGTCAGTCCGGCAATGATCGGCGCGGCAAATCCAGCGAAGTGAAAGTGGATCACCGTGAGCAGAATTATCGTCTCGCCATAAGCAAACGGCTGCACGCCTAACCGATAAATGATCAACCAACCACCCGCCACCGGCAGATACAACAAACCCGCGTCGATGCTCGATTCGTGCAGCGGATAAAGCCCACGCGCAGTGAACCGGCTCAATCCCAGCAACGCCACAATCGCACTAATAACCAGCCACACCGCCGCAAGCGATGCTGACAAAAGTCCCTTCTCGAAAAAGAACGACGCGATCGTGATTGCTGCCGCAACCGGTTGGACCAATACCGCCGCACGAAACAGCACCGCACTAATCCGCTGCTCGCCAACTGTCACCAGCGAAAGCCCGAGCGGCACGATCACCAACACGGCAAAGAACACGACCTTGTGAATCAGCTCCGTCTCGGGCGAATCAGACGTCGTGGTCAACAACAGCAACAGCCACGCAACCGCGCCGATCGCGGCACTGCGCCGCGCAAACACATGAAGCCGTTGCGAGTCGTACACGTTAGCTGTCACCGTACTCATTCTGTGATCTCGAACGTATCAAGGACCTTTACCGCTGATCCGAGCTTGCAGTCCAGGCTCTTTGGTATGAAAACGCCGACGATGTACATGCGGTTCCCGGCAAGGTAAATCCTGTCAACTTGTATCCCGGTTTCATCTCTCATCCTGATTTCGCGTCCCGGATGGCCCGACAGAGTTAGCAGCGAATCAACTTCGAGTTGACCGCCTGGCCGTTTCGAGACAACCAGATCTCTGAGCTGCTTGAGAAGATTCTCGCTTACCTCCGGAGTGTCTACGGCCTGGGGGTAGTCGTGATATTCAACGTAAAACTGGCCCTGATTGATAATCAACCATTTGAAGTTCTTCTTCTCCGGTTCCCTGTTTCCATCACCATACAGACCGATTCGGAAACGACCTTCCGCGGAAGCGAAGTCCAGGACGACAGGCGTACCTCCTTCCGGCCCGGCCATGGGCCAGATGCTGCACGGGCCGCGCCATCGCGCCACTAGCTGACAAGACGTGGTCGTTAGTAGTAAAAGACAAAGGACGAAAATTTTCGGGAAAGCTGTCATGAGTTTACAGAAACGATTCGATAACAATGCCGCATAAGATACAGCTAAAAGGTCTCGCGCCGGAACAAGTGGACCGCCTGCTGCCGGAGGGATTGATCTCGCTGTGCTGGCGAGGCAGCGTAGCACACGGGATGTACGTCCCAAAGAACGATCCTGATTCAATCGACGACAAGGATGTGATGGGTATCTACATCGGCCCGTTGGAACACTATCTCGGCTTTGGCCGCGAGGACGTTTATGAAAAATGGGAGGGAGAGTGGGACTGTGTTTTCTACGAACTGCGGAAATTTATCGGACTCCTGCTCAACTCTAATCCAAATGTCCTGAGCCTGCTTTGGTTGAAGCCGAACGGAATTATTTACGAAAGCGAACTCGGCGCACAGTTGCGGGAGCATCGCGATCTGTTTGTCACGAAAAAGGCGTATCACTCGTTCTCTGGTTACGCACATGCACAGTTTAAGAAGATGATCTCCTTCAACCAGGAAGCGCAGGAATTGATGCAGCAACTGGAAGATCAACTCACCTTGTTAGGCGTCGATCCGGAGTCGTGCGACACAGGCGACTCTTTGCGTCGACTCGACGGCCAACCATTTGTCGGCGCCACGCACGAGTTAATGGAAGTGGTGAAGCGATACCGTGGCGAGCGACGGCGTTATTACAGCGGTGGCTACATGGGCCAAAAGCGGCGCGAGTTGGTGCGACGTGTCGGTTACGATGCGAAGAACGCCGCGCACCTGATTCGCCTCTTGCGCATGGGTATCGAGTTTCTAACCGAGGGAATGCTGCACGTCGAACGGGCCGACGCGCCGGAGTTGCTGGACATCAAACGCGGCGCGTGGCCATTGGATAAAGTGAAAGCTGAAGCCGAACGTCTCTTCGTCCTGTCACAGGAAGCTTATGTTCGCTCCACGCTTCCCGTTGAACCAAAACGCGACGAAGCGGAGAAACTCTGCGTGTCGCTGATCTCCCAATATCACGGGCTGGCTCGAATGTGAATTAAACGTCCAGTCCCACCGAACGCATCAGTTCCAATGCGTTGCTGTGTTGGACCACGCCGGGACGCAGTTGATAGTCAAACCGCATCTGGCCATCTTCGAGATGATCTTCGAAGTGAACGTTTGCTGCGCGCGACCCGAGTTCATCAGCGATTCGGGCCAACGCGAGGTCGTGGGTCGTGATTAAGCCAATTGCGCCGCGCTGGATCAGACCGTGTACGACTCTTTCTCCGCCGATTTGCCGGTCGTGTGAGTTGGTTCCGTGCAGGATTTCGTCGAGCAGGAAAAGTACCGGACGTTCGCCGTTCGTTAATTCAACAATCTGCCGCAAGCGCTTGATCTCGGCATAGAACCGCGATGCGCCCGCTTGAAGTGAATCCTGGATTCGAATCGATGCTCCCACTTGCAACGGCGACAAACGCAAACTATTCGCACGAACCGGCGCACCCGCCAGCGCCAACACTACGTTGACGCCAACTGTGCGCAGCAGTGTGCTCTTGCCTGACATGTTTGAACCGCTCACGATAAAC
>DATELP010000132.1:0-5525 GCA_035276425.1 Pyrinomonadaceae bacterium | reverse complement strand
TAGAACACGAAGCCAGGTGCAACGTCGCGCTTTCCATCATTTCGCCGGAAAGCTCACCGTCGAAATAAGTTTGCAGCGTTGCCTCGTCCAAACACCTCGTCATCGTCTGCCTCCGATCTTTCCGTAAACCCTCGCAAACTCTTTCCGGCCGCGCGCTACCAAACTGCCTACGTTCGTCTCTTTCAACGACAGGCTGGTGGCGATCTCGCGGTACGAAAGGCCCTGTTGTTTGAGCAACAGGCAGCTCCTCATCGGCTCTTTTATCTTATCTAAAGCCCGGCGAGCTTCTTCGATCGCCATTCGGCGCTCGTAGTCCTCTTCCGGAGCCTCGACGGCAAAGCCGTTGTCCACGGTGTTCTTCTGATACTCGTTATCGCGAACCATCGAGCGGGTTTGCCCACGCACGGTGTTTCGCGCCACGTTCAGAGTCACGCGCAGAAGCCACGCGCGAAGCAGATCTTCGCCCGGCGTAGCGTGGAGATTGCGATAAAGTCGTAAAAATACTTCCTGCGTCACGTCTTCCGCCAGGGCGGAGTCGCGGACGACAGCCCTGGCCGTTCTAAAAACGGCGCGGTGATGGAGGGTAAACGCTTCGTCGAAACTAAGCGGACCTACCGCTTCAGTCCCGATGTCGTTAGGCATGGACTCGATCAAAACTCTAGCTTGTCCGTTCATCAATCACCGCTCTCTCAACAGTGCAAACACCACAGATTACGGGCTTGTGGCAAGTTTCTGACGGATTCAGTCAGGTTTCTTGCAAGCCGGTAAGTACGTGGATTCGGACGGAGTGATTGTAGACCTGAACTCCGTTTTGTACCAAGAGAACGGTAGCTTGTTGTAAGTGTCAAAAAGGGGCGACAGGTTTCGTAACGAATCGAACGAAATTAAAGTTCGACTCAATCCCAATCGCCGTGACGAAAACTACAGGAATTTTGCCCCGCTTTTTTCTTGCTCCTCCTCATGTCCGGGTGTATAAGCCATCTACCTCTCTCCTCTTTAACTTAACCCCCTGACCCCTATTCGAGTACTTCGTCAACCTACTGCTTTGTCCGAACAAGGGAGGAGATTCATGAGAGTTAAATCACTCAAAGGTTTTGTTCCAGTTTTGCTGCTCGGGTTGCTGCTTGGAGCGTCTTCAACTGCTTACGCAGACGCCTTCTCGATCACCACCTTCAGCTTCAACAACGTTCAGTTCACCCCGTCAGCGGGAACTGCTCAATTCACGGCGAGCTCGACGCTGGCTCGTGCCGATGCCGGCATCAACGGAGGAACTGTAATCAGCAATAGCTCGACCAGTTTTCCTTTCGCTCAAGCCACTGCACTCGTGAATGGAATTTCAGCCACCGCGATAGCAGATGCCAACACGAATTCGGTCAGCGGCACGACCACAGCCTTTTTAGCAGGTTGCAGTTGTCAGGGAGGCTCTGGCGCAGTAACCATGCTAAACGGCACACTCGTCCTCAGCGGCGCCGCAGGCCCGGTTGATGTGAGTATTTCCGCGCTACGTTCGTTCCTGTGGCAGGTACAGACCGATGCCTTTGGCCGATACGCAGAGTCGGGTTTATTCATGGATGTGTTTGTGAATGGCACTCCAGTGTTCTCCCTCCAGGTCGAGGCGCTGCACCCGCTCCTCGGGCCAAACCAGTCGTCGATGGTACAAGCGGCAGAGCAGATTTCGCGGACAGTCAGACTCCAGGGCAACAGCACGAACTCGATCTCTGTTCGACTTACCGCAACTTCGCTGGTGATCAATGAAGTCCCTGAACCCGCATCAGTCGTGTTGCTGCTTTCGGGATTGGGGTTCCTGGGCGGCGTTTTGAAGAAGAGACGAAGGACAATCGACGAGTAAATAAATTTCGCCAACAGCGGAGAGCGGTGAATATTACTGCGGCGTAGTATAATTCGCCTCCTTTGGATCAAGCGTTACAAGAGAGCGTCTTCATGCGGGCGTGCCGTCGCGAGCCGGTGCCTTACACACCGATCTGGCTGATGCGGCAGGCGGGCCGCTACATGGCCGAATATCGCGCGGTCCGCGCGAAAACCAGTTTCCTGGAACTCTGCAAAACGCCGTCGCTCGCGGCTGAAGTCACGGTTACCGCCGCCGAGCGACTCGGCGTTGACGCAGCGATCATCTTTGCGGACATCCTGTTGATTCTCGAACCGATGGGCGTCGAACTGGAGTTTGCCCACGGCGAAGGTCCGGTGATTCACAATCCAGTGCGCCAGGGGCGGGACGTCGATCGCTTGCGACAACTGGAAGACGTGAGCGCGCTCGAATTTGTTAACGAGGCGATTCGGCAAACGCGCCGGGCGTTGAAGCCAGACATTCCGTTGATCGGGTTCTCAGGCGCGCCGTTTACCCTCGCGTCGTACGTCACGGAAGGCGGCGGTTCGAAGAACTACGTTCATACCAAGCAATTGATGTACAACGACAGCGGCGCCTGGCACGCGATGATGTCGCTCATTGCTGCGAGTCTGGTGAAATATTTAAATGCGCAGATTGAAGCGGGCGCACAGGCGATTCAAATATTTGATTCGTGGGTCGGGTGTTTGAGTCCGGATGACTATCGCGAGTTTGTGCTGCCGCACACACGTGCGGTGATTCAGAACATCCAGCCGGGCGTTCCGGTGATTCATTTCGGCACTGGCACTGCGACGCTGCTCGCGTTGATGCGCGAAGCAGGCGGCGATGTGATCGGTTTGGATTGGCGCGTTCGACTGGACGAGGGATGGCGTCGCGTTGGTCACGATGTGGCGGTGATGGGAAATCTCGATCCGGTTGCGTTGTTTGCCGAGCGAGATGTTTTGCGCGCGCAAGCGAAACGAATTTTGGATCAAGCGGGCGGGCGGCCGGGACACATCTTCAATCTCGGGCACGGGATCTTGCCGGAGACGCCGGTCGAGAATGTGATCGAGTTAGTAGAGTTCGTGCATGGACTATGATGCGCTGTTAATAGTGTCGTTCGGCGGGCCGGAAGGAATGGACGACGTGATGCCGTTCCTGGAAAACGTCCTGCGCGGCCGCAATGTGCCACGCGAGCGCATGCTCGGCGTCGCGCATCACTACGAGATGTTTGGCGGCGTCAGTCCGATCAATCAACAGAACCGTGACCTGATCGCGGCGCTTCGCCAGGAACTCGAGACTCACGGCCCGAACCTGCCGATCTACTGGGGAAATCGCAACTGGCATCCGCTCTTGCCCGACACGTTGCGGCAGATGGCTGACGACGGCGTTCGCAACGCGCTGGCTTTTGTTACCTCGGCTTACAGTTCTTATTCGAGTTGCCGCCAATATCGCGAGAACATTGCTGCGGCACAGGAGAAAACCGGACCGGACGCGCCGCGCGTCGACAAGTTGCGCGCGTTTTACAATCATCCGTTGTTCATCGAAGCAAACGTCGATCATATTCGCAAAGCGTGGTTGCAGGTTGATGAACCAGCGGAGCTTGTTTTCACAGCGCACAGTATTCCCGACGCGATGGCCGCAAATTGTGACTACGCCCCACAACTCGAAGAAGCGGGCGGCTTGATTGCGGGCGCGTTGGGGATCGATCGCTGGCGGGTGGTCTACCAAAGCCGCAGCGGCTCGCCGTCGCAGCCGTGGTTGGGGCCTGACATCAACGACTACCTAAGGGAACTCCACTCAAAAGAGATCAGTAGTGTTGTAGTTGCTCCGATCGGCTTCGTGTCGGATCACATGGAGGTCGTTTACGACCTCGACTTCGAAGCGCAGAACCTCGCGCAAGAACTGGGGATGAAAATGGTTCGCGCGGCCACCGCGGGAACGCATCCTTCATTCATTAAAATGATCCGCGAGCTCGTGCTCGAACGCACTCAAGACGAACCGCCGCGTTTTCTCGGCTCGCGTGGGCCGGTTCATAACGTTTGTCCCGCCGACTGCTGTCTGCTGGGGAGGTAACCGTGCGCCGCGTCGTAATAATCGGTGGCGGTATCTCCGGTCTCGCAGCAGCATATCGTCTGATCGAATTAGATCCGTCTTTGCATCTGACTTTGATCGAAGCTTCCGGTCGCGTTGGTGGAACGCTACTCACCGACGAACGCGAAGGCTTCCTCCTCGAACGCGGTCCCGATTCCTTCATCACGGAAAAACCGGAAGCAGTCGCACTGGCAAAACGTCTCGGTGTTGAATCCCGACTCATCGAAACCAACGCCAATCACCGGCGCAGTTTCATTGTCAGGAACGGACGCCTGCGTCCCGTGCCCGAGGGTTTTCAACTACTGGCGCCGTCGCGCATCTGGCCGTTTTTGACCACGGACATTTTCAGTTTCATGGGCAAGGTTCGGATGGCCGGTGATCTCGTTTTGCCACGAAGAAGCACAAATGGATCGTCCGACGAATCCCTGTCGAGTTTTGTGCGGCGGCGATTGGGTCGTGAAGCACTCGAACGCATGGCCCAACCGATGGTTGGCGGCATCTACACGGCCGATCCCGAGACGCTCAGTTTGCGTGCGACGCTGCCGCGCTTCCTCGATCTAGAAAAGGAGCATCGCAGTTTAATTATCGCGATGGTTCGTAGAGCACGTGCGCAGAGTGGCACAAGCGGAGCACGCTATGGTTTGTTTCTAACGTTTGACCGCGGGATGGAAGCGTTGGTCCACGCACTGAAGCAGAAGATCGGCAGGTGCGAGGTCAAGCTGAACACCAGGGTGGTCGCAATTGAACGCGAGCGGGGGTGGAAATTAAAGACAGATCAAGGGGATACGATCGAAGCCGATGCGATTTGTCTAGCCGTTCCCGCCTACGTCGCAGCGCAACTTCTGTCTGGTATAAATCCAGCGCTCGCCGCACAACTCAAACAAATCAAGTACGCCTCCACCGCCACGATCAATCTCGCCTACCGTCGCGATGCGATCGGGCATCCACTCGATGGCTTTGGTTTCGTCGTGCCCTTCATCGAGAAACGATCGGTGATCGCGTGTTCGTTCAGTAGCGTGAAGTTTCCGGGGCGTGCGCCCAACGATCATGTGCTGTTGCGCGCGTTTGTCGGCGGCGCGTTGCAACCGGAGATGTTTGCCCTGGACGAGCCTGAGATGTTAGCGCGAGTGGAGCGGGATTTACGCGAATTGTTGAACATCGGATCGAAGCCGCTCTTTGCGGAAGTCTACAAATGGCAAAACTCGATGCCGCAGTACGAAGTCGGTCATTTGGATCGTGTAGCGGCGATTGAAAACGCCGTGCGGGAATTACCGGGCCTCACACTCGCCGGGAACGCCTATCTTGGCGCCGGCATTCCGGATTGCATTCGCAGCGGCGAAACAGCCGCCGAATACCTTAGCCACAAAAAGGCACAAAAAGCACAAGAGGCACAAGGAATACAAAAGAGTTGAGAGCATTGTTTTCTACCCAATTGCTCTTGTGCCTTTTGTGCTTTGGACTGAACCCCTGGATTGAGACACTCGTTATAGGCACACTTAGGCAGAAAGGAGCTGTGAAGTGGCGAAGAGACGAGTGCGACGACATTCGGAGGAGTTCAAGCGGCTGTGCGTCGAGCGGATGAAGCAAT
>DATELP010000131.1:0-10516 GCA_035276425.1 Pyrinomonadaceae bacterium | reverse complement strand
GGGTTACGGGGCCGGAGTCGCGCGCGCGGGTGCATGAGCTGCGGCATGCGTACGATGCGATCCTCGTCGGCGCGGGAACGGTTGTGAAAGACGATCCGCTGTTGACCGATCGCTCGGGTTTGCCCCGGCGAAGACCGCTGGTTCGGGTTGTACTCGATGATAAAGTGCGGCTTTCGCCCGAATCGAAATTGGCGACAACGACCTGTGAAGCGCCGGTGCTCGTGTTTGGCCGCGTGCAGCGTGACGATTTAAAAGGCGTAGAGCTCGTAAACACAGATTCAAGGGATTTGGAGTTAGTTTTGCTGGAGCTTGGTCGTCGTTCCATTCAAAGCGTGTTCGTCGAAGGTGGCGCAACAGTAGCGGGCGCCTTCATAGATGCCGGTCTCGTAAATAAAGTGTCTGCATTCATCGCGCCAAAGATCATCGGCGGCAGCGAAGCGCCGACAGCAGTCGGTGGCGAAGGCGTCGAGGACATCGCTGAAGCGCTCGAGCTGGAACGCGTCGACGTGATCCGGCACGGGCGCGATATAGAAGTCACCGGCTATCCGGCGGGACAAACAACGTGAGCGCCGATCGACCCATTCCTTCCAAACGTTTCGGCCAGCACTTCCTCAGAGATAAGAGAACAATTCAACGCATCATCGAAGCGCTCGCGCCTAGTAGTGACGAAACGATCGTCGAGATCGGACCAGGCACCGGCGCGCTCACCGCTCAACTCATCGAACGTGCGGGCCGCGTGATCGCGGTTGAGTTTGATAACAAACTCGCGCCGTTGCTGACCGAACAGTTCGGCAGTTTTCCAAACTTCAAACTCGTCATGGCGGACGCGCTCACGACCGATTTCTGTCGCGAGATCGAACCGGCGCAACAGGCGCGGCTGGTGGCGAATCTTCCCTACAACATCTCGACTGCAATCTTACAGCGATTGATCGAGCAGCGCGCGTGCGTGACCGAAATGGTCGTGATGCTACAACGCGAGGTTGTCGAGCGAATCATGGCGCCTGCGGGATCGAGCGAACGAGGTTTTCTCTCGGTGTTGATGGAGGCGTATTGCGAGATTGAGAAACTGTTTGATGTTGGACCGGGCGCATTTCAACCGCCGCCAAAAGTTTGGAGTAGCGTGATACGAATGCGTTTTAGGCCACGGATGAACACGGATGTCACGGACGAGGATTTGTTGTGGAAGACCGTGAGCGCAGGTTTTGCGCAGAAGCGGAAAACGATTCTTAATAACTTGCGCAACGTAACTGGTCGTTTGGCTGACGTGCTCAAGCGCAACGGCGGCGCGAGTATCGTGCTTTGCAAAGCCGGAGTTGAATTGAAGCGACGTGCTGAAACATTAACTATCGAGGAGTGGGGAAGAATTGTGCGCGCGATGGAGTAGCTTCACTTTGATCCCGGTCTTCGGTCGCAGCGAAAGCACCGGCAACACTTCCACCTGATACCCCTCCGCAAGTGAAAACCTGAACCGCTGCCCGATCGTCGCGAGCAGCAGTACGACCTCCATCATCGCGAAATAGTTCCCGATACACTGCCGTGGTCCACCACCAAACGGAAAATACGCATACTTCGGCATCTTCTCCACCGACTCACTCGCCCAACGCTCCGGCTCAAACTCATCGGGACGCTCAAAGAAACGCGGGTCGCGATGCGTGACCCACTGAAACGCAAAGAGCTGCGTCTTGCGCGGCACTGCAAACCCGCCAAGCTCCGTATCTTCGATCGCCTCGCGCCCGACCGCGTACGCCGGCGGATACAACCGCATCGTTTCTTTCGCGATCATCTCCGTGTACTTCAACCTCGGTAAATCAGAAACTTCCGGCACGCGCCCACCCAACACCTCGTCCAACTCTTCGTGAAACTTCTTCTCCGCCTCCGGGTGCGTCGCCAGCAAATACCAACTCCACGACAACGCGAGCGCCGTCGTTTCGTGACCCGCGAGAAACAACGTCATCACTTCGTCGCGCAGTTGCGCGTCGCTCATCTGACTACCATCTTCATCCTGCGCCTGCAACAGCATCGACAGCAGATCGCCCTCATCCGAACCGCTCGCGCGCCGCTCAGTGATGATCCGAAACACGACTTTATCGATCTGGCTCACAGCGTTGAAATAGCGGTAATGACCGGGCGTCGGCAAGCGGTTGTCCGCGATCCACTTCAACGTCGCTTGTGACGCAAACGGTTTCACGATCTGCGACAGCATCGCGCCGATGTGATCGACGTCGTTCGAGACGTCGGAGTTGAAGAGTGTCTTGACGACGATCTCGAGCGTGAGCCGCGTCATCTCGCGCGAGATGTCGCGCTGTTCGCCGTCTTGCCACTTCGCGATCGCACGGAGCGCGTATTGGACCATGATGTCGCCGTACGAACTGATTCTTTGCCGGTGAAACGCGGGCTGCGCCAGACGCCTTTGCCGCCGCCAAAAATCTCCTTCGCTCGTGACGAGACCGTTTCCGACGAGTCGATGAAAGAATGGAGATCGCAGTGACTGCGCTTTGCGATAGCTCTTCGCGTTAGTGGTGAGGAGCGTTTCGATGTCCGCCGGGTTGTAAAGAAAGTGAGCGTAAACGTAGAGAAAGCGCGAACGCACGACGTCGCCGTAGTCGCGTTGACAACGTTCTATGAAGCCGAGCGTGTCGTTATTGAACTCGCGCATCACGCCGGTGATGAATTTTCCCGTTGGGCCAGGTGGCAGCGAGTTCATTTGCTCTTTAATAGATCCGTGTAAATGCCGGGTTCGCTGTCGGGAATGACGATCGCGCCGACGGTCTTCTGATAGAAGTGAACCGGCCCGGCTGCGCCGACGATGGCGTAGACGTAACCCATTTCTCGCAAACCCCACAGCGCCGCGAGCAGCAAAGCTTTCCCGACGCCTTTGCCGTGCGCTTGTTCGACGACGCCCATCGGTCCGAAGAACCCGCGGCGCGTACACTCGTAAGCCGCGAAGCCGATCAGTTCGCGGTTCATCGTAGCAACAAAAACCGAGATCGGCTGCCGCGCAAATCCCACCGAGATCTCGTCCGCCCAATTCCGCGAAAAACTCTCCGCGACGAAGCCACTGATCACACTCAATTCAAACGGCTGCGCGCGCCGCACGAGAAATTCCTGCGTCTCACCCATTGGCGGCAACTTCAACAGATTTACCAGTAAATCAGCCACGGATTTTCACAGACTAACACGGATGCTAGATCATTTTTTCGATGGAAGGACGCCGATGCGCTCGCCTCTTGAGCAACTCTCGATCAATCGCTGTAGCCGCGCCTGGCGCGTCTCTTCTTTCTTCGCGCTCATCACCCAATACGAAACAGTTTTCTTCAAGTACGGCGGGTACGTTTGAAAGTATTCCCACGCTCCCTTGGTCTTGCGAATCTCTTTCTCATACTCCGCCGACAATTCACGCGGCGCGTTTTCAAATGCATAAATACCGGTCCGCTTCGGATCGCGTTGCTCGTAAGCCGCGAGCCCCGCCGCGTGCATCCGTCCTTCCTTTTTCAATCGCTCAACGTGGTTGACGTTTACCAGACTCCAAATACTGCTCGCCCGGCGCGGTGTGAAGCGAATCGTGTAACTCGTCTCATCAAGACTACGACGCACGCCATCGATCCAACCAAAACATAACGCCTCGTCCAACGCTTCCTTGTAAGTGATGCTCTTCTTCCCCGAATCTTTCTTATGAAAGCCAACGAGCAGTTCGTCCGCGCTCGCGTGGTTCTTCTCGATCCACTCGCGAAACTTCTCTGGCGTCGTAAAAAACTTCGGTTTCATTTGTTAACGGCTCGGCGCTTGTCCCGGCAACCACGCGGGTCGGAAAGTCGTATTAGCCAACCACTGAATCGGCTTCACCAGCGAGTTGATCGAGCGCGTCATAAACGCAAAATCGATCTTGCTGACGTCGTCGCTCGGCCGGTGGTAATCACTGTGCAAGCCAAAACTCGAAACCGTGTGGGCCACCACGCCGCGCACCGCTAACGTGTAGTTGTCTGAACGTTGAAAGAAGTTCTGCTCGGGATGCGGATCGGCGACCAACGCTGCTCCCTGTCGAACGAGTTCCGGACCGAGCGTAGATCGTTCGTAACCAGTCAACCACAGCGTTCCCGGCGCGACTTTCGCATCCGGCCGTCCCAGCATTTCAAAGTTGAAATCGGCTACGATCTTTTCGAGCGGCACCGGCGTGTTGGCAATGAAGTAGCGCGCACCATAACCACCGCGTTCTTCACTGCCGAAGCAGATGAAATAGATCGTGCGGCGCGGTTTTTTGCCCGAAGCCAGCACACGCGCCATCTCCAGCACCGCAACTGAACCCGACGCATCGTCATCAGCGCCGTTGAAAATCTTGTCGCCGGGAAGCGCATCGTTCACCCCGAGATGGTCCAGGTGCGCGCTCAGCATGATCGCTTCGCCACTCGGATCCGTACCGCGCAGAACGCCGATCGCATTCCACGTCGCACCGGCGTCTGCTTGTTGCACCGCGCCGCCAAACTCCGCGCGTGCGCCCGCGGGCAAACCGGCAAGCGTATCCAACGCATCCTGACGCAACGCTATCACCGCAAACTGCGAGTCGCTGCCGCCCTCGCCGGGAATTCTTCCCGGCAACGTTGGCAAACGTGCATCGCCCGCTTCACGCGTTTTGCGATTGGCTTCCGACTCCGGCACGACAACCGCGACAGCCTCAGCGAAGCGCGCTTTTCTGATCAGGTCCTGTCGTTGTTGCTGATCCGCGGTCGCGGGAAGTTTCGCAACCACGATGGCGCCCTTCGCAGGCGTGCCTGAAGCTTCGATCACCTGCAACTCACCGGTGATGTGCGGCGCGCGTAAAAACGTAACGAGAAAGTCGCGGCCGAACTGCCACTTGTGCGTGTTGCCTCCCGCAGTGACAGTGAACGCCGGCGGTTCAGTAAACTTCGACGACTCGAGTGGCACACGCTGTACGAAACTCTCCGCATCGCCGCCGGGTTCGAGTCCAAACTGGCGAAACTGCGAACCGATGTATTCGGCAGCGATGCGTTCGTAACCCGTGCCACTGCCACGTCCTTGCATGGCGTCGCTCGCTAAAAAACTCAACTCCGCGCGAATGTTACGTTCGAGTATTGGACCACTCGCTGTTCGCACAGGCCGCTTGCGCGTCTGTGCAGAAACGAGCGGATTGACGGCTAACAACAGGGAAATGGACAGCGCCAAAGTCAGACTTCGACGGATCATCGGGGCTCCTTAAATGGACGATTTGAATCACTGAGCGTAATAGCCGGGCCGCGCGCGCGTCACTAAATCCTCGCGGTTCGCGATCGCGATTCGCACGTTGCGCCACGTGCCGTTGCGCGCCGGATTTGTCGGTGTATATCCCAAACTGTAGACCTTGCCGAGGTCGTTGATCACCTGATCATAAACGCCTTCCAGGTCAGACAACTTCTTGGCCTTGTAGTAAGAACCGCCGCTCTCCATCGCGAGCAGATTCAGGGTGCGGCGTGCATTCTCGTACTGGTCCGTCATAAAACCGCCGCCCATCTCACCCTCGGTGTCGAGATAGATCGGGACGATCAAAGTGTCTGTCTGGCGCACTTGTTCGAGCAGATCGGCAAACGTGACTTTCGAACCGTTCGCTGATGAATACCGCGAGAGCGCGCCATCAACGCCGTCGCTCATCAGCACGACCGCGCGACGTCGTTCCAGCGTTTTCGGGCCGATGACACTATCGAGCGCAAACTTCACCGCGTCCCACACGTGTGAACCGCCCGTGCCGATCATATTTGCGACACTCGCTTTGAGCTGCTCGCGGTCCAGCGTCAGCGGTGAAATGATGTTTGTGTTGTCGGAAAAGGTCACGATCGCGAGTCGGTCGTCCGGACGCGCCGCTTCGATAAAACGTATCGTGGATTTCTTGACCAGATCGCGCTTTTCGGAAGTCGATCCCGACAAGTCAACCAGCAATACCAGATCAAACGGCACATGCGTCGAGGCAAAGTAAGTCACCGTCTGTTCCTGGTTATCTTCGAAGACGCGAAAATCTTCCTTGTTCAATGAGCCGACAAACATCTTCGACTTGTTATTGAAGACGCTGACGTTGAGACTGACGAGATTCGTGTCGGTTTTAATTACATCGGTCGGATCGACCTCAGTGCCGTTGAGCTCGGCGGAATCGAGCGCTTTGCTGATCGAATCGGACAGTTGTTTTGAGAGTTGGCTGGACGGCGGCTGGCGCGACTTGATCAGCGGTTTGCCGTAAGTACGTTCGAGATGTCTGATGTTCTCCTGCATGGTGCTCAGGCCAAACTCCTGGCGCCACGCGTCCACCTTCGATTCGTCTTCGAGTGGATAAAGAATCAGAAAGCCGCTCCGGCTGACCGCGAGCGTGCCGAAGAACTGCTTCATTCCGGCGCTGACGCGTAACCGATCGAACAGCCCGGCAAACTCCGGCTTCTGCGACGGATCTTTTTTCATGACCGCGACAATGACGGGCAGCAGATCGCGTTGCAGTTCGTACGGGGCGCTGTTGTTGAGAATCTGAAACGCGGCGAGAACACCGACTTGACCGACAAGCGCGGTGCTGGGCCAACCGTTGGCCTTGATTATTTCGCAAAACTTGAGTGTGTTTTTCTCGTTGAGCTTGCGCAGCTTGTCCTGATCAGACTTGTCTTTCTGATCCTTGTCCACGATCTGCTGTAGCAGTTCGCGGTGCTTCTCTGCCATTTTGAGGAGTTCTTCGTTGAGCTTCTTGTCGTACTTGGCCGTCGACGCTGATTCGACGCGAGCTTGCACCTGCTTCACATCTTCCGGCGTGAGACACGACTGCGCTTTCGTGGCTACTGAACCACAGGCAATCAACACCACCGCGAGCAAAACACACTTCATTACTTGCAGTTGTATCAGGCGATCATCGCGCTGTCGAGGTGCTGGGAGCCGCCGCGGCTTTCTTGATGTACTTGTCGTACCAAGCCAGGTAGCGCTCCATTCGATCCCGCTGATAACTCGGTCTTTGGATGCCGTGATTCTCGTTCGGGTAGATTATCAATTGTGTGTCGATGCCAAGACTCCGCAACGCTTGATACATCTGCTGGCTGCCTTGCACCGGCACGTTGAAATCGCGCTCGCCACCCAAAAACAGTGTTGGCGTTTGAATGCGATCCGCGTGCAGGAACGGATACGAGATCTTCTGATAAGTCTCCCATGCCTGCGGATTCCAGGGCGGACCGATCTCGTAGTCGTACTGAATGATGTACTGGTCAGTGCCGTAGAACGCGACTGTAAATGCAGTGCCCGCGCCGCTCGTTGCGGCTTTGAAACGATTGTCACTGGCGATGAGGTAGTCCGTGAGAATGCCGCCGTAACTCCAACCGCCGACGCCAAGCCGGTCCGGATCGGCGACGCCCATCTTGACGACGTGATCGACACCCGCGAGCAGGTCCTGCACTTCGTAGTTGCCCCAATCGGCAAAGATCGCGCGCGAGAACTTCTGTCCGCGTCCCGCACTGCCGCGATAGTTCACAGCGAGCACTGCGTAACCGTTTGCGGCAAACATCTGCCGCTCGACGCTCATTGAATGTTGATCCTGCGAATTTGGTCCACCGTGAATGCGGAGTAACAGCGGAACCTTTGTTCCCTTGACGTAGCCGACGGGATAGGTGAGCAGACCGTTGACCTGCGTTCCGTCTTTGCTCTTGAAACTGACTTCTTCGGTCGCGCCGAATTCGAGTTCCGCAAGCAACGCATCGTTTTGATGTGTCAGTTGGCGCAGGCCGGAGTTTTCCCAAACGTAAATCTCGTTTGCTTTCGAATTGCCGCCTGACATCGTGACGGTTCGTCCCGCGACTGTGTTCCAGGTTGAAATCACGATCGGCGGTGACATCAGACGTTCCGCTGCGCCTCCCGCGAGATTTGCTTTCATCGGATAGACCGAACGATCGTCAGTCACGAGAAACCGGATCGATTTACCGTCGGGGCTGAAGCGCGGGGAAGAAACACCACGATCGAGATCCTCAGCAGCTTTCAAACGCGCGGGCGCACCGCTTCCGTCCGCTGCGACGAGCATCAATCGATCCATGCCGTACGCGCCATACTTCCTGTCTTCGCCATCGAGAATCGCGATCCACTTGCCGTCAGGACTCCATTCCGGACGCGAACGTCCCGCGCGCGTAGTCGCAGGCGTCAGTTGTTTCTCAGTTGCACCTGCTGATGCGTCGACAACGTAAAGCTGCGCAGACGGATCGCGATCGGGATCGTCGGAGTGGTTGCTCATGAAGGCGATGCGCGCGCCGTCAGGCGACCACGACGGCGAACCCTCGTCCCATTTGCTCTTAGTTAAGCGATCGAGTTTCTTCGTCGCGATGTCGAAAAGATAGAGGTAAGTGTGGCGACCCGAGAGCAAATAACCCGCCCCGTCCTGCTTGTAACGATAACGATCGATCACGATCGGTTTCGGCACGCGCGGCGTTGCGGTCGCGCCCGGCGCCGGCGATGGTCCCGGCTCAGCTTCCGGATCGGGATCGCCGATCGTGAGTAGGAGTCGCTTTGAATCCGGCGACCACTCGTGTCCCTGGAGTCGGCCCTTGAGTTCGGTCAACTGCATCGCTTCGCCGCCGTTTCGGTCCAACAGCCAAACCTGATTGCCGCGCGCTTTGCCCGCGCGTGACGAAGTAAACGACAAATACCGGCCATCGGGACTCCAGCGCGGCGAGCTTTCGCTCTCGTTGCTGAACGTGATCTGCCTGTCGTTACTGCCGTCGATCCCGATCATCCAGATATGCGTGGTGGATTTGTCTTCCTTCACGTCGGTGGTGTTGACGGTGTAGGCGACTAATTTTCCGTCGGGCGAGATCTGCGGATCGCTGACGTTGCGAAAACGGCTGAGGTCGTCGAGTTTCATCGGGCGACGGGCAGTCGTTTGCGCGACAAGCGCGCCGGCGCACGCCAGGACTAGCAGGACTGAAAGAGAAGACAGGCGTCTTCGATACATTGGGTTTGGCCTCCTGAGAGAACGAACTGAACTGGTGGTAATCCGATTACAGCAGCGCAGGCGGAGAGTTTAGCAAGCGCGCGAAGGCGGGGCAATGTACAAGTTCACTTCAATAAAAATCTGCACTAAACCAGACTTCGTAATGCCGCGGCCGCATCTTCGTTGAGTCTTCCGATCCCTTGATGTATTGAGGCACGGCCTTCACGCCAAGGCTTTGGAGGATTTTAGCGATCTGTGTGGCTTCGTCCTTTTCAGTTTCGCGGAAGTACCTGACGACAGTCTGCTCGAGACGATTGACTCTCACGCTTTCGATTCCCGGCGCCAGATAACCTTGCTTCTGAAGTGACGTTGCGATGTCTTTTGCTTTCGCTCGCTGTTCTTCACTTTGAATGTGCAGGTAGACTCGCGGCAACAACGTAGCGACTTTGAGATTTTCCCTCAGTGAAGTGGCGACGACCTCTTGGGCGCGCACCTCATTGCCCGCACTGAGTTCGCCGGTGACTTGGGCAGAAAACTGTTTGAGAGCCTGAAGATCGCTCTGAAGTTGCGTCACTTCTTTCTGAACCTGGACCAGCTCTTTCTGCTTTGCGTCGACGGCGGCAGTCTTTTCGTCCAGTTCCCGCGATTTCTGTTTTAGTTGATTGTCCTGTGCGGTCAGCCGCGCGGCGTATTCCTTATCGAGTGTTTGAACCCGATCGTATGCATACCAAAGCCAAAGCGAACCGGCGGCAACGGCGAGCACGGAGAAGAGAATCGAGAAGCTAAGAGTTCGTCGATCCTTTTGCGTGGCTTTGTTGACGAGTTCTCTGAGATCGTCGGCGGTCAGATCGGTTTGAGTAGCCATAAGAGATTATTCCACTTTGTGTAATGCTTTCAGCGCGGCGCGTGCGTCTTCGACGAGTGCCGGTTGGACCTCGGCGCCGGTTGCGGCTGCGGCGTCGAAGAGGCGCTTGTAGCCGGCGTAAATCGGAATTCGCATGCGGTAAGTCATAAGCATTCTGACAGGGAATGGCAGCGTGATCATTGAGATCGCGGCGGGTCCGAGCTTCATGTATTCGATTGGCGTCCCGCCGAAGTTATTAGTGCGAAAGAGATACCAGGCAGAAAAAATGCTGATTGCCAGAACGGCAAACGCGAAGCCGCCGGCGATCAAGAGATTCGTACGCTGGGTGCTGATTTGATTGGCGAACTCGTTTGAGAAGTAGACGTTCAGGTCGAGCGATCCCCTGCCGCTGCGATCGTTTGTTGCAGCGGGTGTTGCTGGTCCACCTGGTCTATCAGCGTCCGACCGGGAAGAAATGATTCGTCTCCTTCGTAAACCAACCTGAGGTGACGTCACAAAGCGAGGTCGGGCGGAACATAATACGGCGCAGTACGAATGGTCAAGTTGTTATGTAGTTGTTATGTAGTTGGCACGGGTTCAGTATCGAATACGCCGAAGGCGTTCGCCAAATTTCAGCCCAGGGTTCGAGCTTGCTGTTCGCGAGAACCCTGGGACACCATAAAAGAAATCTTGAAACCCTGAAAGGGTTCGCAACGCGCGTCGTAAACCCTTTCAGGGTTGATACT
>DATELP010000130.1:0-25157 GCA_035276425.1 Pyrinomonadaceae bacterium | reverse complement strand
GAAAACCGCGCAACACCCAGCCAGTGCGGTCGAGACCTTTCAGCCGTTGTAACTCGATCAGTGTGCTAAGCATTAAATAATGGCAGCCTAAAGGCTGAACTCATAACAGGACGCGCGTTCTGAGTTCAAGCTTTAGCTTGTCGTTCAAAGACAGCCTAAAGGCTGAACTCAAAACAGGCGCTCCGTCGGGAGTATCTGGTTATGTCCCAACGGAGCGTCTGAAATCCAAAACCTACCGAAAGTTTACCTGCAAGCAGCGTGCTCGCAGCCACAAGCTATTTCCGTCACGCCTGAATCTTCGGCGTTTTCACAGTACTCGCTACAGTAATCGCTATCGCCTTCCGCGACACACAAGCAAGCGCTGTGTTCGCACTTCTTATTGTCTGCCATTATTCCCCCCCTGCTTTCTCGATCCCTGTGGTCTGTCTTACTACGCGTTCATGCTAACAATTAAGGAACCGCACGAACAACAACCGTGCGGCGTCTTTCACCCAAAGTGAGCACGAGGGGCTTGTCCAATTGAATCGGGTGCGACTCGCCATCAATCACGATCACCAGGTTCTGCGAAGCGCGCGTCAACGTCGCAATCTGCGTGTTTGGCAAAATACGCGGCAATAAGTTCGTCGACACAATGCGCCAGCTCGCCGCTTCGCAACGAATTCTCAAGCCCGGCGTGTCCGTTTCAAACGACTCGTTCGCGGCCAGCGCGTCTGCTTTGAACATCCCTTCACCACAACGTACTCCCGCCGCGTCGTAGAACGTGACGAAACCGGAAACGAACGCGTACGGGATCGGGCTCGTGTTTTTGACAACGATGCGGACGTTCGTGATCGGCGCATCAGACGAGCCGTTCAAAGCAGTCGTTTTCAACGTCGCTTCCAGCGCGGCGGCGCCCGTGCCGTCTGTCGCGACCGCTGCTTCGCTCAACGGCACACGCTTCTCACCAGTATCGGGTCCCTGGGCGTTCGCAATGACAGCACTGCACAACACAACTAGGAAAGCAGCGAGTTTTTTCATGTGAGTCGTCTCCTGTGATTTTCAGCGAATGATCGCGTACATCAACTGGTCGATCGTCTGACCGTCCTTCGTCACGCTCTTTCGCAGACGGCCTTCGAAAGTGTAACCAGCTTTCTCGAGCACTCGCGCCGAAGCGCCGTTCCAATCAAACACGTGCGCAAACAAACGGCAGACATCGTAATGGGAAAAGGCGTAGTCCGTCACGGCAATTAACGCTTCGGTCGTGATGCCTCGTCCCCAAAACTCTTCACTCAGCCAATAACCGATCTCCGCCGAGCGCCGGCCCACGTCGGGTTGCACGGTGAAACCGATTCCACCCACGGCTTCATTCGCAATGGCGATCGCGAAATTCGATTCGGGTTTCTGATCGACGACCATGTCGAGCCAGCGGCGCGCGTCACCGGAAGTGTACGGATGGGGAAAACGATCGCGCAGGTTGATCCAGACGTTACGGTTGTTGGCGTGACGCACGATCGAATCACGATCGCGCCACTCCCAACTCCGCACACTGCACGTTTTAAGCTTCAGCTCCAACTGTCTCTCATTCACACCCGGCTTCAGCCGGGTGTTCCGCTTAGCTTAAGGAGAAGAAACCGTTTCAACGGTTTCCACTCTCGGCAAGATCGACGCGCCGCGCGGCATAATAAATCCCGTCCGTTCACGCGCGCCTTCGAGCGCTTCAGCAATCGAGCGCACTGGCTTCATACGCATCAGCTCCACTTGTTCGTCCGGCAATTCCGAAATCAAACAAACTCGATAGCGCTCAGCTTTCGTAAGCAAAGCCCACGCCGTTTGCCCGTTGACTTCATACTCGTTTCGCAATCGCTCAGCCAACGCACGCGAATCTTTCGACTCAAACCACTTCAAAAAATCCGGACGCCCAAGTCCATCGCTGCACTCAGCAAGCAATACGATCGTGCCACCATCCTTGCAAGCATGACTCGCCATGTCGAGCGCCTTGTGCGCCTGAATCAAATTGATGTCGTAAGGAAACCCGCCGCAACTCGCAATCACGACGTCGCGTTTTTCCGGCAGCCGAACCGAATGATTATCCAAATAATGTTCACACGCGGCGCGATGCGCAAGACGCCAGTCACCGCAAAACAACTTCACCGCGCGTTTCGTCTGGCCCACGATCGTGTTGATACTAAACGCCGGTTCTACCAGTTCAGCGATACGTTCGCACTCCTCATGTACCGCATTGCCATCGAGCACTCCGGTCCCGACGCCCGCTCTGCGTCCGCCAGTTGCGAAATCCAGCGCGAGCATGTGCGTGGCTTTGATCGTCTCTGCTGACGCCAGACCCGGACAGATCGATTTGCGGCCGCCAGTGAATCCCGCAAAGTAGTGATAGTTAACGCCGCCCGTGAGAATCACGCGTGAGTATCGTTGCAGGGCGCTGCTGAGTTCGACCTCGACACCGCTGTCTGTCGCGCCGAACGAGACCAACTTCGACGGATCGTACGCATCGTGCTGAAGCACCTGAACGCGCTGCACGATAAACGGCGTCAGCAGTTCAAGCTGCTCCTGTTCCGTCACCGGACGATGAATGCCGGTCGCAAAAATCACCGCCATCTGCGCGGGCGAAACACCGATCTGCACCAGCCTCCGCACCAGCAGATTAACAACCTGGGCGCTCGCCGTGGGACGCGTCGCGTCCGACACGACAATCAACACGGAATCATCGCTGTCTACAATTTCATCAAGCGGTGGTGAACCGATCGGCGAGTCCAGTGCGGCCCCTACTTCGAAATCACTTAACGATTTTTCTGCAATCGAATCGTCCGCAACGACCGCGAACCGATCCCGCTCCCAACTGAACGTTATCGCAGTGCGTCCATACAGGAGTTGAATCTCGCTCATCACAGACCAAAGTCGATCAGCGCTCTCTCGATCACGTGCAGCGCCGCAAAATCCGAGTCGCCCGCCGTGCGCGCTTCCGCCAGCCATTTACGCAGTTGCCGCGCTTCTTCCATCGAACTAATGCGGCAACCGCCAGTCAGTGCGAGCGTCACCAGCGCATCGGGCGCGCCGTGAGTGACCAGCGCGGCTTGCAACGCCGCCTGCTCGCGGAGATCGAGCGTCATTAAAAGATTCAGTTCCATCCCTGGTTCAACTTCTTCGCGAACGAAAACACGCGGTGCCCGCGTGACAAAAATGAAACGTCTCGTCTTCGAAATCCGAAGTCTCCATCTGAATCGTCAGATGGTCGACGCCAAACCGATCGTGCAGCTTCGTGCGCAACTCCCGCAACAACGCCGCTTGCGAAATACTGTCCGCGTGAATCACGTGCGCGCTCAACGCCTCGCGTCCGGAAGTGATGGTCCAAACGTGCAGATCGTGAACGTCCGAGACGCCCTCAGTCGCGAGAATCTCATCCTCGACCGCCGCCAGATTGATGTGCGCCGGCGTGCCCTCCAGCAACACGTTCGTCGACTCGCGTATCAAACGCACCGAGCCCCAGATGATCATGACACTGATGACGACGCTGAATACCGCGTCAGCCGCGTACCAGCCAAACAACCACATGCAAACGCCCGCGAGAATCGCCGCCACCGAACCAAGCGCGTCGCCTATCACGTGCATCCACGCGCCGCGAATGTTGAGGTCGATTTCGTCATGGCCGTGCAGAATCCACGCGCAGATCAAGTTAACAACGAGACCACCGGCAGCAACAGCGATCATCGGCCCGCTGCGGACCACCGGCGGTTCCAGCCAGCGTTCGTAAGCTCCGTAAAAGATGAAAAGCGAAATGACGACGAGCGCGACGCCGTTTACCAACGCCGCGATGATCTCCAGCCGGTAATAACCGAATGTCTTTTTTGAAGTAGCCGGCCGTGAGCCGAACCACACAGCCGTCAACGCCAGCGCAAGTGCGGCGACGTCGGTGAACATGTGGCCCGCGTCGGCGAGCAACGCCAGCGATCCGGTCCACCACGCGCCGATCGCTTCCGCAATCATGTAGAGCAGCGTCAGCAACAACACCAGACTCAACCGCCGCCAGTTGTCGGACGAACGGCCGTGTCCGTGCGCGTGCTGATGCACGTGTTGCTGTGCTGGGGAGGTCGCTGCCATCGCCACAAAATAATGCCAGTGACGAGTGCGAACTAACAAGGGGGACAACTACAAAGCCGTGAGACCAGATGCCGTATAGAATTCGCGATAGAGTTCGTTGTACTCGCGGAGGGCGATATCCATAACGCGTTCCAGATCGTCAAGATCGTTGACGTTGACGATCGCGTTCACGTTGTTGAGAAAAGCCGCGTGCGCGTCCATAGTGCGCAATGACGGCGACAGCAGAACGAAGAACAGACGTCGCCGTTGCGACGGCCGCAACACATTCACCTCGCGCACTACGAACGCCGAACCTTGCTCCGTGGGATCAAACTGCGGATCGAGCAAAACGACGTCCATCTGCTTCGAACGCATCGTTTCGATCGCTTGCCGCGTGTCCTCAGCCACAAAAACCTGATAACCGCTGTCGGTCAACTTTCGCGCAACCGGATCGCGCAGAGTTTCAGACGAACAGACCAAAGCTTTACGCTTGTCCCACTGCGGGCGCGTGCCCGGCGGCTCATTTTCGCGGCCTGTGCCTTTTGCGAGTAATTCAGCGAGCATCTGAAGCGCGTCGTTGGAAGTAGTGGCAGCTTGTGGAGTCACCGGTTCGTAAGCGCGCGCGGTTGTTTGTTCGAAACGCGGATGATCGGTTGCGGGTGAACCACCGACGGCCAAAGCGCTCTGTTCCGTTGCCGGACTCGCGACACTCGAACTGACCGTACTGTTGCACTTGGGACAACGAACGTTGAATGGACGATTGGGCGACTTCTCCTGGTCCACCTGGAGTCGCGTCGAGCATTTGGGACAGACGATGATCATGGGCAAGTAGGGTTATTCAATCATGCCGAGCATGGAGCCTGCGTCGGAAAAAGAACTCGCGGGCATTGTGTCGACGTCGCGGCGAATGAAGTCTTCCGCGGCCGTCATGCCTTTGAGCGTCAGGAGCAAATTGTTCTGGTTTGTCGCGAACGCAAGACCGTCTTCGAGCGACACAACGTTTGACTCGATCAGTCCCTTGATTACGGTGTCGAAATCCTGCATGCCGTCGAGTTTGCCGTCGCGCATCGCGTCGAGCAGCGACTTGCCTTCGACCTCGCCCGCTTCGATGTACTCGCGCGTACGCGGGCTCGAACGAAGAATCTCGACAGCGGCGATGCGACCCGAGCCGTCGGCTTTCGGAATCAACCGTTGCGAGATGATGTAACGAAACGTTTGCGCAAGACGCGTTCTGATGACCTGTTCTTCGTTCTTCGGATAAAGACCGATGATGCGATCGACAGTCTTTGAAGCGTCGATCGTGTGCAGCGTCGAGAGCACGAGGTGGCCGGTCTCGGCTGCTTCAAGAGCGATCTCCGTCGTTTCGAAGTCTCGCATTTCGCCGATCAGAATCACCTTCGGCGCCTGGCGCAACGTCGCGCGCAGGGCGGACGGAAAGTCGCGTGTGTCGTGACCCACTTCGCGTTGGTTAATAGTCGAGCGCTTGTGGGCGTGGAGGTATTCGATCGGGTCCTCGATGGTAACGACGTGGTAGTGCTTCTTCTCGTTGATGATGTCGATAATCGAGGCTTGCGTCGAACTCTTGCCGGAACCGGTTGGACCAGTGACCAGCACGAGGCCGTTGCGCAATTCGGAGATGTCCGCCAATTGCGACGGCAAACCGAGCGATTTGAGCGTCGGGATCTCGGTCGGAATGACGCGCATCACGATCGAGTAAACGCCGCGTTGCTGAAAGATATTCACGCGAAAACGCGCCCGCGACGGAAGTGAGTAACTCAGATCCGCAGTGCCGGTGCGCGCGAGCTTTTCGGCAGCGTCCGGGTGTCCGTGCATCAGCGTCATGGCAATGATTTCGGTCTGATACGGCGAGAGTTTCTGCATTCCGAGGGGCTGGACGGGCGTGAGTTTACCGTTGATTTCGACTTGTGGCACCTGTCCGACCGAGAAGTTGAGGTCGCTGATTTTGTCGGAAACCAGCAACATTCGTTCAATTATCGGAGGCAGATCGAAGAAGCTCATTTAGCTCAGAACTCCGGAGTTTAAGGCCAAAATGATGTGTTCGCCGCTGAGGTGGGCGGTTGCGGGGCCGAGTTTTCCTGGATCTCGCGCGCAACCGTCGGCGATTCTCGCGCAAAACTATGATTAACGCAAGCAAATAATGTTTGGCTTCTTCTTATGCGTTTTAGGCTTTAAGTATAGGTCCTATCGGTCCTATAGAACCTATTTCTTATAAGACCTGTCCGGCGCCTCAGCCCATAAAGCGCTGATCATGGCTATTGAATCGGCGCCAGCGCAGAAAACCTCACGCAAATTTCCGGGCGTGATGCCGCCGATTGCGACGAGCGGAAGGCTGCCGATGGCCTCGCGGACTGCCTTTAGACCTTCGAGTCCGACGACGGGATCTGGATTTTCTTTCGTGCTGGTTCCGAAGATTGGTCCGATGGCGAGATAGTCGATCGGCAATCTCGACGCTGCGAGCGCCTGCGCGGCTGAGTGAGTTGAGTAACCGATCACCGCCTCATCACCTAACAAACGCCGCGCTACTTCCGGCGGCAGATCGTCCTGCCCCAGATGCACGCCCGCAGCGCCGATTGCCAGCGCGATATCGACGCGATCGTTGATGATCAGGTGCACGCCGCGTTCGGCCACAACCGCAAGCGCCGCTTTCGCCTCTTCGTAAAACTGCAAAGCAGGCGCACGTTTCTCACGAAGCTGCACCAACGTCGCGCCGCCTTCGGCAAACACCGCGACCTGTTCCGCGTGTGACAAACCTGAGATTTGAGTATCAGTGATCGGGTAAACCGGCGGAAGGCGAAAACCTCGCATGCTGCTACTCGACCGATTCCTTCTTCTTCGGCCGCTGGTTTGCCGGCAACACGCGCTTGCGCAACCTGATCGTCTGCGGCGTCACTTCCACCAGCTCATCATCCGAGATGAACTCCAGCGCCTGTTCCAACGAGAGTTCCTTTGGCGGCACCAGGCGCATCGCTTCGTCGGCAGTCGAGGCGCGCATGTTGGTAAGTTTCTTTTCCTTGACGGCGTTCACGTCGAGATCGACCGCGCGCGCGTTCTCACCGATGATCATTCCTTCGTAAACTTTCGTGCCGGGTCGCGCGAACAACGTGCCACGCTCCTGCAAGTTGAAAAGCGCGTAGGTCGTCGTGTCGCCCGTGCGATCGGCAACGAGCGATCCGGTTGCACGGCCGCGCATCGTTCCCTGCCACTCACCCCAACGCAGAAACATCGTGTTGAGCAGACCCGTGCCCTTCGTCTCGGTCAGAAACTCGTTGCGAAAACCGATCAAGCCTCGCGATGGCGCTTCAAACTCGAGCCGCACGCGCCCGGTACCGTGATTGATCATCTTCGTCATCTGTCCCTTGCGACGGCCGAGCGCTTCAGTGACCACGCCGATGAATTCGTCCGGACAATCAACCACGACCGCTTCGATGGGTTCCAGTGTCTGACCGTCGACGTTGCGCGTGATGGCTTCCGGCTTCGAGACCTGAAGCTCGTATCCCTCGCGACGCATCATCTCGATCAGAATCGCCAGTTGCAGCTCACCACGTCCCGACACTTTGAACTGGTCCGGCGATTCAGTGTCTTCAACTCTGATCGCCACATTGCCGAGGATCTCTTTGTCGAGACGCTCTTTGACCTGGCGCGACGTGACGTATTTCCCATCGCGTCCGGCAAACGGCGAGTTGTTGACGCCAAAGATCATCGCGATCGTTGGTTCGTCGACAGCAATCGACGGCAATGGCTGCGGGTTTTCGATGGAAGTAATCGTGTCGCCGATGTTGATGTTTTCGATTCCGGCGAGCGCGACGATCTCACCGAAGCCGGCTTTGTCGACCGATTCACGTTTCAGACCTTCGAACACGTAGAGCTGCGAGACTTTGGTTTTCTGCGTCGTGCGATCCGGTTTCACGACGACGATCTGATCGCCGACTTTGATCTCGCCGGAGAAGATGCGTCCGATCGCGAGCCGGCCAACGTAGTCGTTGTAGTCGAGATTCGCGACGAGCAACTGTAGCGAGTCAGCGCGGAGCTCGCGCGGCGCCGGAATCGTCTCGACGATCTGATCGAACAACGGTTGCAGATTGCTGGATTGGTCTTCGAGCTTGTGCTTGGCCATGCCGTCACGCGAGATGGCGTAGAGAATCGGAAACTCGATCTGCTCGTCCGTGGCGTCGAGGTCGAGGAAGAGTTCGTAGATCTCGTTCACCACTTCCGCGGGGCGTGCGTCGCCACGGTCGATCTTGTTGACCACGGCGATCGCCGGCAGACGCGCTTCGAGCGCCTTGCGCAAAACGAAACGCGTTTGTGGCAAACAACCTTCAGCCGCGTCGACGAGCAGCATCACGCCGTCGACCATTTTCAGCACGCGCTCGACTTCGCCGCCGAAGTCCGCGTGCCCCGGCGTGTCGACGATGTTGATCTTCACGTCGCGGTAACGAACGGCGGTGTTCTTCGCCATGATGGTGATGCCGCGCTCGCGTTCGAGATCCATGGAATCCATCACGCGTTCGCGGACCTGTTCGTTTTCGCGGAAGGTGCCTGACTGGCGGAGCATGGCATCGACGAGCGTGGTCTTACCGTGATCGACGTGCGCGATGATTGCGATGTTACGTATGTTTTTTTGTTCGGACATCAAGAGTTAAAGCTTCTCACCCGTGCATTGTTTGTCTCAGTGCTTCGTAGAGCACGATACCGACGGCGGTGGCGAGATTCAAGCTGCGCACGTTGGGATTGAACATCGGAATCTTCAAACAGTGGTCCCAGTTCTGGTGGAGGAGATCCTCGGGCAGGCCACGGGTCTCGGGTCCAAACACGAGGCAATCGTCGGGTTGAAACGACCAATCCGTGTAGACGCGATCAGCTTTCGTGGTGAGATAAACGAACCGTAAGTGGGGCAGTGCGTGATATAGCGACGCGAGGTTGGTGTGACGCGAGAGTTGAACGTGCGGCCAGTAGTCGAGACCGGCGCGACGCACTGCACGATCGTCCATACGAAATCCCGTGACGCCGACGATGTGCAGAGGAGTGTTCGAAGCCGCGCAGAGTCGCGCGATGTTACCAGTGTTTGGTGGAATTTCGGGTTCTACCAGAGCAACGGAGATCATAGAGTTTACAGTACGCGCCTGCGAAAGCGGACGGGAGGCGTTTAGTTTTGTGTTATCGTGGTTACGCCTGCCTCACTTGATTATCTTCAGCGAGTCTCGTTATGCAACCAATACAAGTAAAGTTTAGCCATACGGAAAAAGAATACCTCGCCGCGGCACGGATGCTGTTGTTCAGCCAAAAGGAACTCGTGGTGCGGTTGATCGTCATCCTCGGACTCGTCTGGTTCGGCGTCATGATGATTTCGCTGCTTTCGGACTTTGAGTTTCCGCTCTGGGCGTCATTCTGGATCGGGCTTCTCGTCGATGCATCATTCGTCTACGTGGGTTTGGTCGACGCGCCGCGAAGACTCTTCCGCAAAGATTCCAGAATGCGCGAAGAGTTTGCGCTGACGTTCTCCGAAGAAGGCGTAGCGCTCAAGACTCCGCAGACCGATTCGAAACTGGCGTGGAGTTTGTACAAGCAAGTACTCGAAAACAAGTCTTTGTACGTTCTCGTGTACGACGCGCCCGGACAATTGACGATGACTGTGGTGCCGAAGCGAGTATTTCGCGACGCGAGTGAAGAGTTGGACTTCAGAAGGTTAGTACACCGGCACGTCGATCAGAGCGTCGCGCTGACGTTCGATAGCATCAGCGATCAAAACTACGCCTACGTCCCTTCGAAGTTAGAACCACCCGATTGGCGCTAACGACAACTCGCGAACAACAAACAAAAAGAAACGACGAGCTTCGCTTGAAGGTCTCGTCGTTTCTTTCGTAAGGCCCCGTGGGCCTCAGATATTTGTGTGCGCCGGTGGAAGGTACGTGCTGTGACCTGCTGGTTCGGGTTATCTCTTCTTTGCGGCTTTCTTCGTGCCCTTCTTCGCGGCCTTCTTGGTTCCGCCCTTTTTCGCTGCTTTCTTTCCACCTTTTTTAGTTGCCATAGCTTCTATGTGCTCCTTCTTTCGTGATTAGTTTTTTGTTTCTTCATGACCACAAGATACTGTGCTTTCTTCGTTCTTGTGGGCTAGAGTAAACGGCGCACAACATCTTGCTATATAAACGCAATCATCTCCAATGTCAATAACTTATTACTCGATCACAAAAATATTTTTTCGCGCGTTGAGTGTGCGTTGCGTGCGAGTTGAAGAGTACTGTTGCGCGATCGAGAGACGACGCTTCAAGTTGGTCCAACTCGTGAGAACAGACAAAGAGCGTCGACTAAATTCGCGAACAGTGCTCAGTTGAGATCAGATGAAGAAGAGCCGAAAGCGGCGGGATGGTCCAAGTGCTAGTTGCGAAACAACGGAGTGAAAATCCATTGATCGTGACGCTCGATACCGTAGTAAGCGAGTACTGCATCACTCTTACTATGACTCGAAACACCGACGAATGGCCCACTGCCAACATCGTCCGCAGTGGATGAATTATTCTGCGTCGGGCGCGTACCGAGATTGACGAGGCTCGTGATCGGCGGAACCGCAACTTGCTGTAAAGGAATAAGTTGCGCGTCACGTGGTTGAGGAAGAAAGTTACCCGTGTAGAACATTATCGATTGCTGAAACTCGATCAGTGCCTGCGAGCGTGGGCGAACAAAACGCCACTCGCCATCGAGTGTCAAGGGATCGCGTGCGGCTGAGGCGCGAAGAATTTGCAGGCTCTTCGATCCACCTGGCTTCGGTAGTCCATCGAGCAATTCTTCGATCGAACTTGGTAGCGCTTGTTCACCAGGCAGCCGCTTTACTTGCGACGTGTAAACGTAATACTGACGAATCGCATCGGCGACTTGCTCACCACGAAAGATCGCTTCCTTCTCTCGTTCACGTTGTGCTTGTTGCTGCACTCGAGGCGCTAAAGCCATGGCGAACAAAGCGAGGACAGTCATCAACGCGAGCAACGCGACGAGGGTGTAGCCGCCCTCCGATTGTCTCTTCGCACTTGGATCTCCGTTCGAGAGTCGCTGCGAACACACGCTGCTCGACCCGCATATATTGTGGTCGGTCATTGCCTCAAGGTTCATCATCTTCAGACTCAACTTGCGGCGTCGGACGCGTCAAAGGATTGTTGAAGTTCTTCTCGCCTTCGGTCATCGTCAGCTTGTGTTGGATCCTCAGTGTCGTATCCATCATGACCAGCTCTTTATCCGAGATACTAGTGACACGAAACCTTCCGCCCAACACGTCACCACGATGCACGTTCATGATGTCCTTCTTGCTCTTGTCCTGCACGATCGCGACGTCTTCTACTCGATTGTTCGGACTGATGATTCCCACGTAGGTGAAATTCGGAACCGGCGGCGCCGCGACATTCAATATCGCGGCATTGGTGTAGAGACTGTTGTCCGCGGTTCGAACGACGATATTGCGCTGCCCTGGTGCGGCGATCATCGAGGCCGCGACGTTAGCCGAGAGTTGCTGCGGGCTGACGTAATTGGTCTTCAGTTCTTGTCCCTCAAAGTAAATCTTCGTTGCCGGCGTAAACTTGTCGCCTGCGATCTCTAGTTTAAAGTCAGCGCTGCGCGCGTAGACGTTCGACGGCGACATAGACGCAAGTAGCAGTGGCGGCGGAGGTATGGGCGTTGGCGTTGGTTCCTGAACAACCTTAACCGGCTTCGGCGGCGGCACGTAGTAGGCAAAGATGTTTCGGGCTGCTTCCGGCGCGTTGTACGAAGACGGCTGATAAAGTACCGGCGCCCACATCACCGCGGCAGCCACATCAGGCGAGACAGTTTGCGTGGTTTGAGCGGTTTGCTGTGTCTGTGTTCCCGGCCGCTGGTTGCGCGCGGGCGTCGGCGTTGCTGAGGCGCGTGGCGTGTTCGTGTTAGTGCTGCCGCCAAACCCGAAAAACACCCAGTACAAAACAATCAAAGCCACGAAGCCGAGGGCGGCCGCAGAAATCAACTTCTTCTTCTCGCCGGGTTTGGTTAAATCAATTGCTTGCATTGCGGTTTTCCTGAGGCTGGCTTTGGGTGTTTGCGGCGTTGTCGCGCTGGAAGTAAGTTGCCAGATTCAATTGCAAACTGATGATCGATCCCTTCACGCTAGAAGCAGCTTCATCAGCCGACGCGGGCGCGCTGTTTTCGTTGGCGCGCTGCAATTCCACCTGATTGATAACGACGAACTGTTTGCTTCGCTCGATGTCGCGGACGAAGCGGCGAATGTCCTGGTACTGTCCTTCGACGGTAACCATCACGGCGATGCCCGGGTAAAAACTCTGCCACTTGGTAGTGATTGATTTGCCACCGACGGCCTTTGATTCTCCAAGTGGGTCAAGCGGCGTATAGGTCGGGCCGGAAGTGTTGCGCAGATTGTTCTTGACGATTATCTGATTGAGCTCGTCGTAGAAATCGAGGCGTCCCTGATCCGCTCGCAACAAGTGACTCGTCTCAAACTCATTGAGACTCGCAGCAACTTTATCAACCTGCTGCTTCGTGTCTTCATCCTTGACTGTTACGCCCTGAAGCGTGCGCAGATTTGTTTGCAGCCGCGTCCTGTCTTCGGTGAGCGAGGAAACGTTCGAACGAGCCGGCACGAGGAAATAAAGATAGCTGAGCAAAACGAGCAGCAGCACAAAACAACTGGCGGCTAACGCAACCGCTTCCGTGATGCCGAACATCTTGCCGCGTCGCGAGTGCGCAAACGTGCTCAGCCGCTGCTTGTATTGAGGTCGAGGTGCGGTGTTTAGTTCAGCGCTCATCTCGACACCTCGCTTCCAGTCACTTCAGCGACGCTCTCATTCGAATAGCTCGAACGCGGACGGTAGATCACGACCAACTCATACTCAGTGCCTGCTTCACCGCGTCCTTTCGATAGCGTTTGCCCGCGCAGCTCGGGTTGGAAGATTCCCTGCTCGTGCATCGCCGAGATCATGCTGGTGATCGTCGAAGGCTCCTTCGTAAATACTCCCAGCTCGAGTTCCGCGACTGTTTGGTTGGCTTGCGTGGTCACGTTGCGCACGGCGATTCGCGAAACACGCACGTTCGACGGCAGCGAGGCTTCCAGGTCAACCAGTAATCTCGACCACGAGAACTTCCTGCGGTCGACCAACTGGTGCGCTGCCGGAAGAGCAAGCTGTTGTTCGGGAGTGAGTTGGTTCTTAACCGCTTCGGCTTTTTTCAAGAGCCCTTGCTCCTGTTGCCGCAGGTTATTGATGTCCAACTGCAAGGCTTGCGCCTGGCCGCGGGCGACAGTCGTCAGCCGCACCACCACCACCAGCCCGATGACCGAAACTAATAGAATGATAGCCGTCAGCGCCCACGGGAGCAGGCGATTACTGAAGGGTTTAGACGCCAGATTTAAATCGCTATTCACGGCGAAAAAGGATACACGGCTCTTTGAAGGAATCGCAAATGAGGTCATCGGAGCGCTTACACGTCGATGGCCACGGTTCGTTGCAAAAATGCTGTTCTGAGTTCAAACCTTAGGTTGTTTCCGGACAGGCAAGCTAAAGCTTGAACTCAAAACCAGCGCTTCAATCTCGTCGGGGACGCAGCGGGCCTTCATTTAAAGCCAGCGAGTGACGATAGGCGCAGGTCACGTTGCGTCCGTTTCGTTTGGCGCGGTAGAGCGCCGAGTCGGCCAGTTCCACCAGCCGGATCGGGTCGCGGGCGTCATCGGGAAAGCACGCCACGCCGATACTCACGGTCAGATGAAAGCGCTCGGCATTTGGATGCGCCGCCTCGGCCGCAGCCGAAAACAATGCCTGTTCGACGCCGCGACGCACACGTTCGGCCGCGACTAATCCTTGCAAATAATCAGCGTCGAGCAGAAACGCGGCAAACTCCTCGCCGCCGAACCGCGCCGCCACGTCGCCCGAACGCAGCGCCGCCTTGATGATCACGCCCACGTCCTGCAACGTTCGATTGCCGACGAGGTGGCCGTAGTTGTCATTGACGGATTTGAAGTGATCGAGATCCATCATCAGGACGCAGAACGGATGTGAAAGTTCTTCAGCGCGCGCTGCTTCGCGATTCAGTTCGGTGAAGAACGACTTACTCGACAGCAGGCCGGTCAACTCGTCGTGACCGATAAGCCGGTGTATTTGTTGTTGAAACGCTCGATCGATCTCGTCGACGAGTTCAAAACGGAAAAGCTGGTTGCCGACTAATACTTTGTCGCCGTGGTTCAACACGGCTTCGGTAACCTTATGACCATTGACCCGCGTGCCATTCGTCGAGTCTAAATCTTTGACCTTGAAAAGTGTCGTGCCTGAATTCGGATCGACTTCCGTGCTGATACACGCATGCAGCCGCGAGGCTTTCTGATCGTTTATCCGGACATGCGCATCGAGGGCGCGGCCCAGCGTTACTTCCGGCAGTTCGAGCGGAATGGGCGTGGCGAGCAGTTCGCCACCCAGGGCGATGAGCACGGGCCGGCGTTCGGTTATGCGGGAATGCTCTGCGCCGGAAATCTCTCCGACCTGGGTCGGCGCATCGGTATCATCGTAGTGACTTGTCATGTGTTCGCTTGTGGGCCTTACCTCTTCCTTTTATAATCGCCCAACCCAATTTTACTCTGACAACCCTGCTGGTAGCAGCCATGGAAGTACAGACATCACAAAAATCGGCTGGTGGACCCTGTTGCGACGACGTCGAAACCGGCACTGTCGAGCGCGTCGCGGTCGCCAATTTACCAACTGAATGGGGCGAATTTCGCATCGCGGCCTATCGCTCGCTGACCACCGACGAAGAGTTTGTGGTCCTATTTAAAGGCGAGATGGAGCGCGATGTACCGACCCTCGTTCGGATTCATTCGCAGTGTCTGACCGGCGACGTCTTCGGTTCGACCAAATGTGACTGTGGACGCCAGTTGCACCAGACAATGCAGATGATCAACCAGGAAGGCCGAGGCGCGATAGTCTACCAGCAACAGGAAGGACGCGGCATCGGCATCGTCAATAAAATTCGCGCGTACGCACTTCAGGACCAGGGCGCCGATACCGTCGAAGCGAATGTGAGGCTCGGGCTGGAAGTCGATTTGCGCGAGTACAAACAGTGTGCGGAGATCCTCTACGATCTCGGCTTGTGCAAGGTGAAAGTAATCTCCAACAATCCGCTGAAACTACGCGCGCTCGAAGAGTCGGGATTGCAGATCGTCGAGCGCGTTTCGATTGAAGTGGACGCCACGGAAGACGCCGCCGATTACCTGCGTACCAAGAAAGAAAAACTTGGTCACCTGCTGGATCTGAAGCGCAGTTAATTACTGCTTACTTCTCAAATCCTTGATCGTTCCCTTGATTCGGTCCGCGTCCGGCGCTTTCGGATCGAGTTTCAAATACTTCTCCAATTCATCCGCCGCCTGCTGGGGCTTGGTGTTTATGTACAGCCCACCGAGATAACGGTGCGCCAGCGCGATATTATCGCCGCCGTTTGCGACCGTCGCTTCAAACTCCGGTAACGCTTCATTGTGGCGCTTCAGGCTGACGAGGGTCATGGCGAGATAGTAATGGGCCATCGGACCAGCGCTCTTCAACTCCAGCGCTTTGCGCAGATGAGTCTCGGCGTCTTCAAACTTCTTCTGGTTATAGCGCGCGATGCCGAAATTAAGATGTGCAACCGGATCTTCCGGTTTTAGTTTTATCAACGCTTCGTATGTCTCGGCCGCTTTGTCCCACTGGCTGAGCTTGATGTACATGAAGCCCAAATCGCTGAGCGCGATCGCAAAGTTTGAATGCGCGGCAACAGCGTCACTGTAGAACTGCACGGCGGCTTTGTTGTCGCCTTTCGTCGCGGCGGCTCTTCCCTTTTGATAAAGGGTCAGCGCTTTCTCCGGCACGCCGGCAAAGGCCGGGTTGGAAGCGTCGACTTTGAAATGCAGTTGAATGGCGACCTGCACCAGGCGTCCGCGGTTTTCCTGATCGATCAATACCGGTTCACGGGCCTTCTCGTACTGGTTGCCTGCGTCAACAACGACGGTGTAATTGCCGGGCTCGAGTCCGCGAAAACGAAACACACCGTCCTGATCGGTAGAAGTGGAGGACGAAGCGCCAAACGAGCTAGTGCTTTCCAGGTTAACTTTCACCGTTCCGGTAGTTTGGCCTGACGGAAAATGGACACGGCCCTGGATCGTGTTATTGCCACTGCCGGTGGCCGGGCCGCGTCCACTGCCGGGCATCACTCCCTGGGAGTAGACCGATACGGCGGCAGTTAATGCAAAGCAGATTGCGAGAGCAAGTTTGAAAACACGGGCGAAGGGGTTATTGCTGGGCATGATGATGACTGCTTTCCTTTCTCTGTCAAATTACTAGGGAGTGCGACTGCGGAGGTCCTTGATTGTAGCACGCACTCGTTCGGCGTCCTGCGCGTTGGGCGTCAATTTCAGGTAAGCTTCCAGCGCCTCGACTGCCTTCGGGTACTCCTCTTTCTTCCAATAAATCCCACCGAGATAATATTGCGCCATCGCCAACTGGTTACCGCTTCCCTGAATCGCAAGCAACAGTTCCTTCTCCGCTTCATCGTAACGATTGAGACGCGCGAGACAGACGCCGAGATACATGTGCCCCGTCGGCAACGAAGTGTTTCGTTTCAACGCCTCGCGGAGTTGCTCTTCGGCTTCGGCAAACTTTCTTGTTTCGAGTAGAGCGATTCCGAGGTTGAGCCGTGGACCAAAAGCATCCGGGTTGAGTCTTACAGCCTCTTTCAGTGTCTGGATCGCTTTGTCGGTATGGCCGAGCTTCAGGTACTGCACGCCGAGTTCGTTGAGTGCCAGCGGGAACTTCGGATAGAGATCCACAGCTTCTTTCAGGCTTTGTGCCGCTCTCGCCGAATCGCCTGCGCGCGCGTATTCCAATCCTTTCTCAAACAACTTGCGCGGCTTCTCCGGTACTTCCGCCAGCGCCGCGTTTATCACGCCCGGTTTTACAGTGGCGCCACGCTTTTCCGTAAGGTGAATCATCACCGTGTAGCGGCGTGAAGTCGAAGGGAGGCGCATACCCCCGCGCGAGGTGTTGAGATCGGAATCTATATAAACACTGTCATGCGCGATCTCATACTCTTCGCCGGCATTTACAACGACCGCATAATTGCCGGGTGACAACGCAGTGAAGATAAACGCGCCGCTGCTGTCAGGAATGACAATAATCTCACCGCCGTTCATCGGTTGCAGCCTGACTATGATCGTTCCTTCGGCTCGGCGGCCTGACGGGAAGAAGACGTAACCCTGGATAGTGTGAATGCCACCGGTGCCAGTAGAAGCCCTACCGTTTCCCTGAGCAGAGACCACAACAGGCAAGAGCAACACGCAAATAGTAGTGAGTAAGAAAAAGACTTCAGCGCGGCCGCGGCGAAACGTCAGGCGTGGCATTGGAACCTCCTTGAAACGACTCTTGAGGTTTAAAGATTTAACTCCTGGAACGCACCAAGATCAAGCCCAAAAAATGTGTCGTGGTGCGTCAGTTTGAAATTACGCCGAAGGCGTTCGCCAGTTTTAGCCCAAGGTTGGCGCGCAGCGACAACCTTGGGATAGATCATAAATTCCTCATTAAACCCTGAAAAGGGTTCGCTAACTGGCTAACCCTTACAGGGTTTAGTTGCGATATGGATTGTTCCCAGGGTTCTCGCAAACGCTCGAACCCTGGGCTGAAATTAGCGAACGCCTTCGGCGTAATGGTTTAAGTTCAAACTGATGCACTACTAAATGTGTCGAACAAATCCCACCACTCGGTGGATACGTTCATAACCAACCTAAAGAAAAAGGGGAGAAGCGCGTGTCGGCGCTTCTCCCCGTAACCGCAAGGCCATTGCCTGTAGCGGAAGCTAAGTACTAGAAGGTGAACTTAGCGCCAAACCGGAACGCCGACGGAGCCTGAACGAGCAGGGCCGATCCGTAGAACGGATTAGCTGTGTTCGGAACGCTCGCGACACCGCTGGTGATTTCAAAGGTTTGGTCCAAAGTAACGGCACGCTGGCTGTTGAAGACGTTGAACCAGTCTCCAGTCAGGCGCAGCTCTTTGCCTTCACCAAGTCTGATCGGATAGTAGACACCGAGATCCAGATTCATTGTCGTCGGCGTACGGTTGGAACCGATGCTGTCGACAACGTTCGGGAAACCAGGGTCAACCGCCGAAACGATCGGAATGATCGCGGTTCCGCGCTGCACTTTGAAGCCTTCGTTGTTGCCATAGATCGGATGCGGAATCAGTTGGTTGAACGGCACACCTGATTGAGCATAGAAGTTTCCGCTGATCAGGAGTTTCCACGGCGTGCGATAGCTGCCGTTGAACTTGAACTGATGCGGACGATCGTTTGGCAAGCGTCCGTAAGTGTTAGCGAGCAGGCTCTGAAGGTCGAACAACGAAGTGATGTTCGGGTCAGACTGTCCGTTGTCGTTACGGAAGAGGCCTTCGTAGTTTCCGATCAAGCTCGAGAACACGTACGAAGCGATGAACTGGAAGTTATTCGTAAATCGCTTGTTCGCCGAGATCTCGACTGCGCGATAGAAACGCTGAGCGCGGCCAAAGCACTGAGGAGCGCGGCCGGTCGCCGGGTCACCAGCGCAGGCTGCTTCTTCAGTTGTGCCGGGTCCAATGCGGCCCGGGTTGAAGATGAAGTAGGTGTCGCCATCGTCGAACGAACCGTCTTCGATGACGTTGACCATCGCGCGATAAACGCCGCGAGCGCCAAGCACCACATCACCACCGATTTCGTATTCCATACCGCCGGTGAACTCACGAATGCTCTGCGGTTTCAGACCGATGTCCGCCGGAGTAGCATCAGAGCCCAGGTTGGTCGCACCAGTGCTGACGCCCGGAACGATGAGCGAACCAGCGGGTGCATTCAGTCTGTTGACGTTGAAGTTCTTGTCCGTCTGCACGTCGCCGCCGCCTGCGCGAACGTTAACGTCCAACGGTACCGGAACTTCGATAAACTGCGCGTAGTTCGCGAAGACCTTGCCTTTGCCTTTACCCGTGAAATCCCAGATAAAGCCAAAACGCGGCGCAGCATTGTCGTCAAAGTTGTTGAACTTCAGGTAGGACTGGCTGTCGTTACCATAAGACTGTTGGTAATCCCAGCGGATTCCGAAGCTGAGCTGGAAGTTCTTGGCGAATTTCCAGTCGTCGCCTACGTAGAAGCTTTCGACGTTCGTGTAGGTCTCACCAACGAGTTGGAAGTCACGAACGCGAGTGGTGTTTCGCAGCAGGAACGGAGTACCGAAAGCCTGCGCGGTGCTGATATTGGTAGCCGTCGGATTTACGGTCAAACCCAACGCGGCCAACGTGGCGCCAGGAATGGCTTGCGCACGAGCAACGCCCGCTGCACTTGGACAGGTGATGGCGCCGGTAATAACCGTGCAAACGAGCCAGTTGTTGGTGATACGCGAACCGTTGGTTTCGTTTGAATTACCATTGGTGTTGCGCAGCGGAGTACCGTCCGCATTGACTGCTCCAGGAGTAAAGGCGTAGGTAACCGCCGGTCCGCTGGAACGGGTGTCGATGTTGTAACGGTTCTGGCTCCACTCAAAGCCCCACTTGATCGTGTGGGCGCCAGCAACGATGTTCTGCATGTGCGCGTTGAATTCGTAACGGTTGCGATCCTGGAATGTGAACAAACCAAAACCCGGTCCGCGTACGAAGTTACGCTGCAATGAACCACCGCGGCCATCGACGAAATCGAGGAAGCCGGTGCCGCCGCCGAAGTTGACGCCAGTTTGAGTCGGCACCAACACGCCGCCACCTCTCAACACTGCAAAGTTGTCAGTGATGAGCGGAGCATCAATCGCGCGCGGAATCGTGTTAGCTCTCTGGAAGTGCAGACCGCCCGAGATCTCGGCGATGAAGTTATTCGTGATCGTCGAGTTGAGACGGAATGCATAGTTGTGACCGCCGGTTTCCTGACGACCTTCGAAAGCGGTGATGTCGTCGCCGAAACCGTTGACGTTGTTCAAGGCCAACGTGGCCAGGAAGCCATCGATCTTCGTGAAGTCGCCGAAGGTCGAAGCCGTGAACGTGTTACGCGAATTGAGCGCCCACGTGATCTTGCCTGCGTAGAACGGGATGGTCACATCGTTCTCGACCGGCACGTGGAACGTCTGCGTCAAGTAATAATTTTTGCGTTTCTGTGGATTGAAAGCTCCGAAGAACCAGAGCTTGTCTTTGATGATTGGACCACCGATGTCGCCGCCCAGGTCGACTTCTGAGAAGCCGTTGGCAGCAGAACCGGTGAACGGGAAGTTCTTCACTTCGCGCACAAGACCTTTGCTCGTGCCGTAGCCGAAGATGTCGCCGTGGAATTCGTTGCCACCACTCTTGGTGATGACGTTGAAAATACCGCCGGTCGATTTACCATACTCCGGACCATAAGCACCGGTCTTGATTTCAACTTCCTGCACAAACTCGAACGGCAGGTTCGCACCCGAACCACCGAAAGCGGGGTCAGTGGTGTTCACACCGTCGAGGATGTAGTTGTTTTCCGGACCTGACGAACCAGCAACCGAAGGATCGCGATCGCGACCGGTTGCATCACGTAGACCAGAACGGGTCACTGTCGGGGCGATGGTGTAAAGGCCCTGAACAGTACGTTGGGTCGGGAAGTTTGAAAACTGATCCGACGAAACGTTTGAACCGGTGGTCACGCCACTCACGTCGACCGCAGCACCAGCAGTGTCAGTAACCGTAACGGTCGCCGACGCGCCGGCCGGTTGGAGTTGCAGGTCAACCGTGCTGGTCTTCGAAAGATTTACTTCAACTTCAGTTCTCTCAGCCTTCGCAAATCCCTTATCAGCTTCAATCGTAATTGCATACTTTCCGGGGGGAAGGTTAAGGACCCTGTAACGGCCATTGTCGTCTGTCGTTGCTGTTTGAGAGGAGATCAAGTTCGGGCTTGTCACCTTAACAGAAACGCCAGGAACAGACGCGCCGTTAGCATCGGTCACCGTTCCTTCTATTGAACCTGTCGTAGAACTCTGCGCGGCCGCACTGCCTGCAAACAGGGCGAAGCACATGAGCAGTGCCGACAGGCCAAGAAACTTAAAGACATTCTTCATTTTCTGCTTTCCTTTCTTGAACTAGACAAAGGTGCTACCTCCCCTCCTGTGTCAAATCACCCTTTTTCTCTGGTAGCACCGAAAAGAATTCCAAACGAGCGGCTTTAAAAGAGGCCTCGTCCGGCGGACTTTTGGCAATTACCATGCCCGCGTGCCTGCCGTCCCTTTTCCTGCAATATTTCACCGATTGGAGCCAAATGGACACTCCAGCCTTCGCGGGTCAAATCCAAAAAAATGGGAAAATCCAGAAATTTCAACCGGCTTCGCTGGTTTCCGGAGGGTGCTGTTATATATTTAGGACCGAATGACAGAACGCATATATCGCGATCCCGTTCACAACATAATCCGCTTGCAAACTGATTCAGACGAAGGCGAGTTGATGATGCGTCTGATCGATGCGGCCGAGTTTCAACGCTTGCGTCGCATTAAACAACTCGGCCTTGGTCTATACACGTATCAAGGCGCGGAACACTCACGTTTCACTCACTCGCTCGGCGCGTTTCATCTCATGACGCGTGTGCTCGATCGTTTCAGCGAGAGATATTCGATTGCTCCGGCCGATCGTGTTGCCGCACGCGCGGCCGCGTTGCTGCACGACGTGGGCCATGGATCGTTTTCACATGTGATGGAGAAGTTGATCAACTTTCATCACGAGCAACGCACTGTTCAAGTGATCCTCCACGAAGGATCCGAGATCGGTCAGTTGTTGCAGTCTTACTCTTCCGATCTGCCACGTAACGTCGCTGCGATAATCGAAGGCACGTTTAGACCATCAGCGTTGGGCCAACTCGTATCGTCGCAGCTCGACGTCGATCGCATGGACTATCTCCTGCGCGACTCGCTGATGACCGGTGCAAAGTATGGCATCTACGATCTCGAGTGGATCATCAACGCGCTAGCGATCGATGAAGCCGCGGATCGGATCTACGTCGAAGCGCGCGGTGTGTACGCCGTCGAAGAATACTTGCAGGCGCGTTACTACATGTTTCGCCAGGTCTACTTTCATCGCACGTTGCGTTCGGCTGAAGCAGCGTTGCGTTCGATCATTCGCCGTGCGCTGCGGCTGCTCGACGATGGAAAAGAAGTTTGGCATGCGCCCGATACTGCGTTCGAAAAAATTCTGCGCCGTGAAGAGTTGACGATCACCGAACATCTTCAGATCGACGATTCGGATTTCGTTTTTCACGTTAAGCAATGGCAGCGATCGGGTGACGAGATCTTGAGCGATCTTAGTCGACGATTCACCGCGCGGAGTTTGTTCAAAGCGATCGATCTCGACATGCCGCACGATCAGCAGGCGGAGTTTCTATTGGGTGCGAGAAAGATCGTCGAGCAGGCTGGTTTCGATCCGGAGTACTACTTCGTCGAAGACCGCGCAAGCGATCTGCCGTACTACAACTACTACGCGGCCGAAAAGGCCGAACCCAAAACGCACATCTACGTCGAGAGTGGTTACGCGTCGCCGCAGATCAGAGAGATCAGTGAAGTGAGCAACGTGGTCCGAGGGCTTCAGCAACCTTACGAACTACATCGCATCTGTTTCCCGGCGGAGGTGAAGACTGAAGTTTACGAACTGTACCACCGCGCCGGCGCGAAGAAACGAACTGTTTGATGATCCATTTTGTCCGTGTTATCTGTGTTAGCTGCCTGCTGCTTACCATCTCGACTGCTTACGCCCACAGCAACCGTCCAACAGTCAGCGTCCTCGACTTCGGCCAAACAACCACCGGCAAAGTCGTAGCCGAAAAAATCCGCGCTCGCTTGCGCGCAACCGGAGAGTTGCTCGTCGCCGACGCCGACTTATCTCGCTCGGCGGCTGGCGGCGTCGGCTACGCAGGTTCGCTCAATCTCAGCGTCGCTGAGGCGCGGGATTTAGGCGCCGCGCTGGCAAGCAATTTCTATCTCGTCGGCGACTCCCAAACATTGCGGCGTTCGTCATTTAAAACTCCGGTTTACTTCGAATCGTACTGTTCGTTGTTTCTCGTCAACTCGCGAACCGGCCAGTTGCTAATGTGGGAACGGCCGAGTTTTGAGAGCGGCGAGGCAACCACAGCGGAAGAGTTGTTGTCTCAACATCTCTCTACCGAAACGTTTTCACAGCGCTTGCTCGTGGCGATCAGGCGCGCGTCGGAAGACGAACAGTTGCAAAGATTGATTGTCACGCCACCGGCGACTCCGGTGATCGAAGAAGCGCCCGGCGATGAGAAGACCGCCGAAGCTCAGGGTTTGCGCTTGCCGCGTCCATATCGACGGTTGCGACCCGAATATCCGCAGAGTGCGGCGCGCGCTGAAGCCGAAGCGACGGTCGATGTGCTGGTGGATGTAGGTGCGGACGGAGAAGTCGGTGAAGTGCAGGTGGCGCGTTGGGCAGGTTTCGGACTTGACGAAGCGACGATTGCCACCGTTAAGCAGTTGCACTTCTTTCCGGCAATGAAAAACGGCGCCGCGATTCCGATGCGCGTGTTGCTGCGTTACAATTTTCGCAAGCCGCCCCCGCAGTGAATGACCCGAGGTAATAAGTGAACGGTCCCTCGCGAAACTCATTTAAGTTCTCCCTCCTGTTAGTCGCAGTTCTCTGTGTTTTCCTTTCACAGCTCGCGCTGCCGGTCAGTTCGCGCGCGGCGCGCGACGACGATGCAACGGTCGTCTCCACTGCAACGCTCGAAGGACGTCTCGCGGTTTTCGACGACGTTTGGGAAACAATTCAGGACCACTACTACGATCCGCGATTCAATGGCGTCGACTGGCAAGCGAAGCGCGCTTCGTTTCGACCCGCGGCGGCAAAGGCGGGAAGCACGCACGAGTTTTACGAACTCATGCGGCAAATGCTCGCGTCGCTGCGAGACGCGCACACGCGGATCTATTCGCCGGATGAAAAGTTTGACTGGTGGAACCCGCGTTTCGTGACGGTCGGTTTGGGCGTGCGCGAGATTGAAGGCGTGCCGGTCGTGGTCCAGGTTGACCCGAGTTCTGCCGCGGCGAAAACAGAGGTTCGAGTCGGCGACATTATCACGAGTATCGACAACTTGCCTGCCCGCGAGTTTATCAAGCAGCGGCTCGAGAGCTTGGGTGCTAGTGCTGATGAACGCGCGCGTTATCGAGCGGTGGCAACGTTGTTCGAAGGTCCGCCAGGCAGCTCGGTGAAGGTCGCCTGGACCACGCGCGACGGAAAACCGAAGTCCGCGGTTTTGCAACGTTACTGGAGTCAACGTCAACTCGGGTTTACTACGCAGAAAAAAGGAAAGCTCGCGATCCTGAGGCTCGACGCGTTCACACAGAGTCTCGCGTTGGAGTTTTCAAAAGCGCTGCCATCTGCGCTCGAAGGCACCGAAGCGATCATTCTCGATCTTCGTGGCAATGGTGGTGGCGATGCTGAGGCGATGGCTGATGTGGCGTCGTTGTTTCTCGATGATGGAATCAATCTTGGGAAGTTTGCGGATCGTTCCGGCGCGTCGTTTGAACTGCAAACCTATTCGAAACGATTGTGGCGTGTGCCACAGTTGTCGCAAGTCAAACTTCCGTTGGTGGTGTTGACGAGTGAGAGCACTTCGAGCGCGGCGGAGATCATGGCGGCCACGTTGCAAGCCAAGCGTCGCGCACGCGTGATCGGCACCGGGACTTGCGGTTGTGTGTTAGCGATCAGAAACAGACACGCGTTACCCGACGGTGGTCTATTGGACGTGAGCGAATTCGACTACCGCACCGCCACCGGAGTTCGTCTCCAGGGCCTCGGCGTCACCCCCGATCAACTAACTCCCTGGACCCGTCACGACCTCTACTCCCGCCGCGACCCCGCCTTCGAAGCGGCGAAGAAGTTCCTGTCAGTGTCATAGCCACAAAGAAACACAAATGTGTTCGCACCCTCTGGACTGAACCCCTGGATTGAGACACTCGTTATAGGCACACTTAGGCAGAAAGGAGCTGTGAAGTGGCGAAGAGACGAGTGCGACGACATTCGGAGGAGTTCAAGCGGCTGTGCGTCGAGCGGATGAAGCAATGCCACGAC
>DATELP010000129.1:0-26115 GCA_035276425.1 Pyrinomonadaceae bacterium | reverse complement strand
CGAATGTGCCGAGTTACAGGCATCTCGCGGGCGTGACGGTGATGGTGCCGGGATTTGGGCCGGTTAGCGGAGACGTTGCGTGGGGCGGCAACTGGTTCTTTCTCGTCAACGATCACGGTCAGGAGTTGACGCTCGATAATCTCGAAGCTTTGACTGTTTTCACTACGCGCATTCGCGACGCGTTGGCGACCGAGGGGATCACGGGGGCCGATGGACACGAGATCGATCACGTCGAACTGTTTGGACCATCACAATTCGAAGGGGTTGACAGTCGCAACTTTGTGCTGTGTCCCGGCTTGGCTTATGACCGTTCGCCGTGTGGTACCGGGACGAGTGCGAAGCTCGCGTGTTTGTTTGCCGATGGGAAGTTGCGCGAGGGTCAGGTGTGGCGGCAGGAGAGCATTGTGGGCAGCATCTTTGAGGGACGGGTCACAGTTATTGATGGCAAGGTCCTCCCGCACATTCGCGGCACAGCTTTCGTGACTGCTGAGGCAGAATTGATTCTCGATCCACGCGACCCGTTTTGCGCGGGCATTCGGCGGTGAAGAATAGGTCCAATAGGGCCTATAGGACCTATTAAAATCGTGGGCTCCAACAACTACGACGTCATCGTGATTGGTGCTGGGATTGTGGGGGCCGCGTGTGCGGCGGAGTGTGCGGTGGAGAAGTTGAGCGTCGCGATTGTTGAGGCGCGGATGGTAGGCGGTGGCGCGACTGCGGCCGGGATGGGCCATCTCGTGGTGATGGATGATTCGGAAGCGCAGTTTGCGTTGACGCGTTATTCGCAAGTGCTTTGGAACGGGTTGCGCGATGAGTTACCACGCGAGGTTGAGCACGAAGCGTGCGGCACGATCTGGGTTGCGGCTGATGATGAAGAGATGGCGGAGGTGTTGCGGAAGGAACGGTTTTATTCTGAGCGTGGTGTTTCAGTCGAGGTGCTGGATGCGCAGGCGTTGGCTGAAGCTGAGCCAAACCTGCGACGTGGGTTGGTGGGTGGACTGCGTGTTCCCGGTGACAGCGTGATCTATCCGCCGTGTGCGGCACAGTTTTTTATTGAGCGCGCGCAGGCTCGAGGCGCGAAGTTGTTTGTTGGCCGAGCTGTCGAGTCGTTGACGAGCGACGGCGTGCGACTGCGTGATGGTTCGTCGATTTCCGCTGGGTTAGTAGTGAACGCTGCTGGCAGTTGGTCTCCGGAGTTGACCAAGGGATTGAGTGTGAAGAAGCGCAAAGGCCATCTCGTGATTACCGATCGGTATCCGAACTTCTTGCGGCATCAACTTGTTGAGCTTGGTTACTTGAAGAGCGCGCATTCAGTGGCGTCAGATTCGGTAGCGTTCAACATTCAGCCGCGAACGACGGGGCAACTCTTGATCGGATCCTCGCGGCAGTACGATGTCGATGACAGTCGGGTTGAAAATTCTATCGTGACGCGTATGTTATCGCGTGCGCTGGAATATTTGCCTGCCTTGGGCAAACTTTCGGCGTTGCGAGCCTGGACCGGCTTTCGTGCGGCGACTCCCGACAAACTTCCGCTGATTGGACCACACGCCGAACACGAACGCCTGTATCTCGCAACCGGCCATGAAGGGCTCGGCATCACTACCTCGGTCGGCACGGCGAAACTGCTTGTCGATCAAATCATGAACCGCTGTCCCGCCATTCCAATCCAACCCTATCTGCCGTCGCGAATGGCGCCGGAGACTGCTGCGCGTGTCTGAATCAATCACACTGAGAGTCAACGATGCGCCGATTAGCGTGCCAGCGGGAAGCATGGTGGCGGCGGCTGTGTTGCAGGCAGGCGTGAGTTCGTTTCGACGCTCGGTTACCGGCGAGGCGCGCGGGCCGTTGTGTGGAATGGGGATCTGTTTTGAATGCCGCGTCACGGTGAACGGCGTGGCTCACGTGCGCAGTTGTCAAACGCTTTGCGAAAACGGCATGGATGTGCGGACGGATGAGTAGGGCCGTAGTTCCGACTGCTCATGACGCGCTGATCGTAGGCGCGGGGCCGGCGGGACTCGCAGCAGCTTATCGCGCCGCAAACGCGGGTTTGCGCGCCGCGGTCGTCGATGACAATCCAAACGCGGGCGGACAGATCTGGCGCGGTGAACAGAGTAAACCAAGCTCAAGAGACGCTCAGATCTGGTTTGAACGGATTCGCTCTGTAAACATCGAATTCATCCCCGGCGCCAGGATCTTTCAACAGACGCAACCCGGACAATTGCTGGCTGAAACACCTGGCGGCGTCACAGAACTGAGTTACACAAATCTCATTCTCGCGACGGGCGCGCGCGAAAGGTTTCTTCCGTTTCCAGGTTGGACACTTCCGAACGTGATGGGCGCCGGTGGTCTGCAAGCGTTAGTAAAGACGGGCTTGTCGATTGAAGGAAAGCGCGTTGTCATCGCGGGCAGTGGACCGCTGTTGTTAGCCGTTGCTGGTTACTTGCGCGAACATGGCGCGAACGTGTTGATGATCGCGGAACAAGCGCCGGCGAGACGACTGGCGAGGTTTGGTTTCGAACTGTTCGGCGCAGGCAAGTCGACACAGGCTCTTGAACTGCGACGACGGCTCAAACGTGTGAAGTATCTGAGTGGCTGTTGGGTTGTGGCGGCGCATGGAGATGAAAAGCTCACCAGTGTCACGTTGCGTCGCGGCGGCAAACGTTGGCAGGTCGAATGTGATTATTTAGCGTGTGGTTTTCATCTGGTACCGAACCTGGAATTGGCTGAACTGCTTGAATGCAGGATCGAAAACGGGGCGGTGCGTGTCGATGAATTTCAGCAAACGAACGTGCCGAACGTTTACGCGGCTGGAGAAGCGACCGGAATTGGCGGACTTGAGCTTTCGTTGATTGAAGGCGAGATCGCGGGCCTCGCGGTCGCAGGCAAACGCGATGAAGCGAGGAAGCTGTTTGCCGTACGTGAAAAGCAGCAGAGATTTGCGCGGATTTTAAATGAGACGTTCGCACTGCGAAACGAACTAAGAGATTTGGTTGCATCCGAGACGCTTGTGTGTCGTTGTGAGGATGTTAGTTTTGAGCGGTTGAAGGCTTATGATTCGTGGCGTGTGGCGAAGTTGCAGACGCGCTGTGGAATGGGACCATGTCAGGGGCGCGTGTGTGGTCCAGCGGTAGAGTTTTTGTTGGGTTGGAAAGTGGAATCGGTTCGCCCGCCGATCTTTCCGGTGCGGGTTGAGAGTTTGGCCACGGAGAAACACTGAGGGACACGATAATGAAAATGGTATGGCGCGGGGTGATGCCGGCGACGACGACGGCGTTTGATGAGAACTTGAATATCGATCACGCGTTTGTCGCGAAGCACGCGAAGTGGTTGATCGATAACGGTTGCACGGCGATCGTCGCGCCCGGTTCGCTCGGCGAGAGTGCGACGTTGAGTTTTGATGAGAAGATTGCGCTGTGGAACACGTTGATCGAGGCTGTCGGAGAACGTGTGCCGGTGGTTGCGGCGATTGCTTCGTTGAGCACGGCTGAAGCAGTTGCGCTCGCGCAGCGTGCGGCGGATGCGGGTTGCAGCGGGTTGATGGTTTTGCCACCGTACGTGTACCGCAGCGAGTGGCGCGAGATGAAAGCGCACCTTGAGGCTGTGTTCCGCGCGACGAATCTCTCGTGCATGCTCTACAACAATCCCGTCGCTTACGGTACCGATTTTCTGCCCGAACAGATTCGCGAGCTCGCGGCCGAACACGAGAATCTTGCGGCTGTAAAAGAGTCGAGCACTGACGTGCGGCGCATCACGTGGATCAAAGAACTGACCGGCGATCGGTTGGATATTTCGGTTGGTGTTGATGATGCGATTGTTGAAGGGATTGCGGTGGGTGCGGTTGGGTGGGTCGCAGGTTTGGTGAATGCGCTGCCGAAGGAATCGGTGGCGCTGTTTGATTACGCGATGAACGGTGAACATGAAAAAGCGCGCGAGCTTTATTACTGGTTTCTGCCGTTGCTGCGCATGGATACGGTGCCGAAGTTTGTGCAGTTGATCAAACTAGTGCAGGAAGAAGTCGGGATGGGATCTGCGCGCGTCCGTCCGCCGCGTTTGGAATTAATCGGAGAAGAACTGGAAGAGGCGAGGCGTGTGATCCGTCACGCTTTGGAAACACGGATTGAACGGAGCACTTCATCCGCGGCCCGCAATCCGTGATCGAAAGCTTCCTCAAACAGTGCGACGCCGCTCAGTTCCGAGTGCGCGAAGTGAATTGAACGAAAAGGCTTTGCACCTTCGCGGCGTGCCGGTCCCCACATAAAACCGGTGCGCGGACGAATCATCGCGTGACCCCAACGCATTACGTCCAAACGTTCGACAAGATTGCGAATGTCCGCGTGAGCGCGAGATAGATCGGTCAGCGCCACGTCGGCCCAGCCACGCCAATCAGTTTCGAGCAGACGCGTGCGCGCGGTGCGGGCGTTCTCATCGCTAAGCGGGTAGTAGTAAGTGAACACAGTTGGACCATGATCGATGCCGCGCTGGTGCGTCGCGACAACGTAACCGAGCGATTCGCTTTCGTAGAGCACGTTGTCCCACGCGAGCGGAAAATCACGCGCGTGGCCTGGCTTGGGACGATCTTTCAACGTCAGGTTCGCGACCATCCACGAGCCAAACTGAAACTCAGCGATGTGTGGCGGCGGATTTTCGCGATAGGGACGAATCACGTAGCGCGCTATGAATTGAGGCGCCGCGAAGATAACGAAACGGGTTCGGTATCCGCGCGGGTTTTGTCCTTTGCTATCCACGGTAATCACTTCACAACCGTTCTCGTTTGGCACTAGCTCCACTGCTGCTCTATCTAGCTGAATCCGTGTTTTGGTTTTTTCGAAAAGGTGATTTACGAGCCGACCGTTTCCTTCGGGCCACGTGATTAACGACTGCGATTCCACGCCGGGCTTCAACACGCGCGCGCAAAAATAAAACAGTCCGGCCCAGGCGCTCGTTTGATCAACGGTCATGCCGTAGTCGTCGCGACACGCATAGTTCACCCACCAATGTAATCGCGGACTAACGAGACCACGCTGATTCATCCACTCACCCATCGAGATGCGATCGAGCGCGGTGACTTCAGCGTCGTCCGAACACGCCGAGACCGGCAACGTGAACGCGCGCCGGTCTTTTGCATCGCGCCAGAGCACCCACTGATTTACTTCAGCGTTGAATTTATCGAACTGTTGTTTGTCGTCTTCGGTTGCGCCGGCGTAAAGGTATAACCCTTCGTACCATCTGCCTTTGTAGAAAATCCGTTCCTCGGGATCTCGGGTTAGAAACTGTTCCCCGATCACCGGTTCGCCGTCGTGGTCTTTGCCTTCGATCACGCCCATCTCGTCGAGCAGCGAGATCAGCGCGGTGTTCTCTTTCATCGGTGCGGGAATGTAGTGCGCGCCCCAGGGAAAGGAGATGGAGTTGTTAGAACCTGAACGAGACGTGCCGCCGGGAGCTTTTTCGAGTTCGAGCAAAGCGAAATCTTGAAAACCGGATTTTTGTAAATGCCAGGCTGCGGTGAGACCCGCGACGCCGCCACCGACAATGATCACGGGAATGTCAGACCACGCATCATTCGGAACTTCGATTCGCAGACCGTCGCGGATGTGATGACCGAAGACGTCTGATTGGCCCACGATCTCGCCGGGCGGCAGCGGTGGATCCGCGGATCGCCTGCAAGCAGCGAGCGCGACCGGAAGGCCGAGGAAAGCGGCTAGGATCTCGCGGCGGTTCATAGGTCCTATAGGTCCAATAGGACCTATTCAAACTTCCTCCACTCGCCTTCGTAATACCTGACGAGTGCCTGGTTATCGAGGCGATTAATCTCAACGGGCACGGGCTCAATGTCTTTCGAGAGTTGAAACATCGAGGCGAGTGTCTGCTCGTCGAGAAAGCGCAAACCATCCGGCGGCTTGGTGGGAATCTCGAACGGCGACGAGCGCGCGAGTGCGAAGCCCCACAAACCAAAACTCGGCACCGCGGTGTAGTAAGGCTTGACCGTGAAGCCCGACGCTTCGAGCGTGCGAATGATGCACCAGTAAGAGTTGCGCGCAAACATCGGCGAGGTTGATTGCACGCTAATCGCCGCGGTTGGCGTCAATCGGTTTCGCAACATGCGATAGAAGCGCGTGGTGTAAAGCTTGCCGAGCGAGAAAGTATTCGGATCCGGAAAGTCCACGATCGCAGCGTCAAAGAGTTCGTTCGACTTCTCGATCCAGACAAACGCGTCTTCATTGATAACCTGCACACGCTTATCTTCAAAGGATCGCTTATTCAACTCCGCCAGCAACGGAAAACGATTCGACAGCTGCGTCATGTCCGGATCGAGATCCACCAGCGTCACATGCTCGACCGACGGATACTTCAAGATCTCGCGCAACGCGAGCCCGTCGCCACCGCCAAGCACCAGCACACGCTTCGGATTTCCCGACACGAGCATCGGCGGATGCACCAGCGCTTCGTGATAGCGATACTCGTCAGTCGAACTGAACTGTAAATTCCCATTCAGAAACAATTGAAAACCCGCCCGCCCGCGCGTGATCACGATCCGCTGGTAGTGCGTGTTTTTCGTGTAGACGATCTCGTCCGCAAACATCTCGTCTTCCGCGAGCGACGTGAGCGTGTTTGCTTTAACCAGCGCCACGAGCAAAAGCGCCATCACGATCACCGAACGCACGCGCAGGCCCGTGAGGCCGCCCTTGATCAACGGCCGCAACAGCCACGTGCCCCACAACGCAACCGCCGCATTCAACATGCCGAAGATCAACGACGTCCTCACCAACCCGAGCCGCGGAACGAACAGTATCGGAAACAGGATCGACGCGAGCAGTGCGCCAACGTAGTCAAACGCGAGCACGCGCGAGACGAGCTCTTTGAACTCAATCTGATCTTTCAGTATGCGCAGCAGCAGCGGGATCTCGAGCCCGACAAACACGCCGATCGCGAACACGAGAAAGTAGAGTATGGCGTAGAAGTAACTGACGCGCGCGAACGTGAGAAACAGTAGTGGCGCTGAGAAGCCGCCGAGAATCGCGACGGCGAGTTCGATGTCGACGAAGCGCCGGGCCAGACCTTTTTCGATGAAGCGCGAGAGCCACGAGCCGACGCCCATGGCGAAGAGATAGATGCCGATGATCAGTGAGAACTGAGTGACTGAGTCGCCGAGTACATAACTCGCGAGAGTGCCCGCCAGGAGTTCGTAAATCAAACCGCAGGTCGCGACAATGAGAACGTTGAGAAAGAGTAGCGGCGGGCGTTTCATGTCGCTATTTCGTGCTTTGTGTTTTGTACTTGGTACTTTGGCAAAGAGCAAAGCACAAAGCTCTAAGTTCCAATTAGCCGTGGACCGCCGCGGCGATGATCAGCGCGCTGCCGAGAATCACGGAAGCGATCACGATGGCGAGCGCGACGTTCTGATCTTCTTCGATCTCCTTTCGCACTGAGAACGGTGTGGCTTTGGCGATGATCAGGAATGCGAGCGCGAAGATGATTAATCCCAGGACGACAAAGACGACTGTGGTCACCACAACCGGTATCATCGTTTCCAGTGGAACTATCAAACCGACGATTGAATTGAGCATCATTTTCCTCCGTGCAAGCCGTAGTGCCAGAAGTGGAACGAGCGATAACCATTCTGCCGCGCGTCAGGCGGCAACTGCCGGCGCGTGCCGCCGCCGATCTCCCAACCGAGCATGGCCGCGGCGCTGTAGAGCGCCACAACGCCGACGGCGAATATTGTGTAGAGTGTTTTTAGCATCTTGCTTCCTCTGCTTTACCGTATGACCACGAGGTTGCGTATCAGTAACCCATCGACGTAGTCGGTGGGTTACTCATACCCGACCGTGGTTACTGATACCCGACCTACTCATCGTCGTCGTCCGATCCGCTCTCGGTGAACATGCTCTCCGACCAGCGGCGGCGTTCGAAACTGATGTGATAAATCAACATCGCGAACGGAACAATCGAAAGCACGATCAACGCCACGAGCAGGTTGAACCCGTGCGTCACGTTCTGTTCGATCTTGATCTGCACCGTCGCCGGTTCCTGCCAACGCTCCCATTGCCCCTCGAGCCGGAGCACGTATCTTCCCGCCGGCATCGCGGACGTATACGCCGAATCAGTTTGGTTGCCTTCGGTCCACGACTCACCGTCTTCAACGCCCTGGTAATACGAGATGTCGATCGGAAACGACTGGACCACGCCCGTCTCGTCATTGATCAGATCACCCTCCAGATAAACCCACGTATTCTGCACCGGCGACTCACCGACAATCCTGATGTTGCGCCGTCCCGCAAGCTCAAACGGCTGACTGAAAAACACCTGCGTGCCATCCGCATTCGGCAACGGCCCGAGATTCACCGTCTGCGTAAACACTTCCTTGGTCGAACCGGAAAACACCATCGTGCCAAAGCCCACGACAAGCAAGAGCACGATAAACGCGAGCCAATATTTATAAATCCACTTATGTTTGTACGGTTGATTCGGCGCGATGTTTGACGGCCGCGGCAGACCTTTTACCGCAAACGCCTTCTCGATCTGCGGCACGGTGACATACGTTCCGAGCGACCAGTTGATCTCACCCGCTGCGCGCCGCTGCTTCGAAGGATCCGCCGGGTCGGAAATGTAGATCGTCGAAACTTCTTTCGAGAGCATGTACGGCGCCGCCACATAATCAACACCACGCACCTGCTCGCCGACTTCAACCTTCCAGTAAAACTCTCCGAACACATACTCAACACGCGCCTGCGCATCCTGAAAAATCTTGTAATTCTTCCCGCGATAATTCGCGAACTTCGTCGACTCGGTGACTTCGCCAGGCGGCACTGCCTGCACGTAGTTCCAGTGATCGTCGCTATTCACGAGCCAGCGAAAACCGATCTGCGGATTGTAGAGAAGATACTCGCTCCAGAAATACGTCACGCCCTCGATCGTCACGCTACGTTGCATCGCGCCGATCACCGTCATCTTTCCTTCCGGCACGTCGCCTGTCGAACCAAGCGGAATCACCGGTTGCCACGACGGCGGCTTGAGCGATTTCAGAAACTGAAGCTGTCCCTGATTGACGTCGAGTAACGAGTTGCAGTTTGGACACGTGACACGTTCGGTTTTGTCAGGCGCACGCAATTCGAGTGGACCACCGCAATGTGGACAACCCAACTGCGCGGCGCCGACACGCTTCTCCTCTCGTTCAGGCGCGCGCGTGGTCGTGATGCCGAGTTCCGCGAGTGTTACTTCAGTGCCGAGAAAAACGAGCGGTGGTGACTCGTTGTAATCGAGTGTACCGAACGAACGATTAGTGCCCGAGAGATCCGCGTAGAAATAAGTCTCGCCAGGCGTGAGCAGGTACGGAATCTCGCCTTTCGCGCCGAGCGCGGTAGCGCGTCCGGTTTCGGCGACGATCAGCGGCGTGTTCCACGGCAAGCCCTGAATCGGTTGTCCGAGTTGTATTTGATCGAACGACGGAACTGCGACGCCTTCGGGAATCGGATATTGAAACGTCAGATAAAAACGGCCTTGCGCTTCAGCGAGCCAACCGAGCCAGCCGTTGGAAAACGTCGCGTACCATTCGTCCCACTGTCCACCCATCTCGTGACTGAGTTGCGCGCGTCCGGTGAGTTCAAACGTTTGATCTTTCCACTTGCCGCGCACGCCGATGTCGAGCGGCGATCCGGTCTCGACCAGTTCCGCAACTTTGCCGAGATCGTTCAGCCCGCGATCGGTGCGCGCGACGGCCGAGCGGCAATAACTACAAATGACGACGATTGATTGTCCGCTCTTGAATTCGACCGGCGCGCCACACGCCGGACAATTCGCGACGAGCACACTCATCGGGAGGCTCCTGCCTCTTCGAGTGCAGGCATGGTTTGGGATTCGTCGTGAAGCATTCTTTCGAAGACGCGAACGTGGACTTCAGTCGCGCCGAGCATCTCGCGCAGCATGTTCTCCCACGGCCACGCCGCGCGGTTGCGACAGCAGTAGAGATTGAAAGTAGCGGCGCGAAATTCGGGATACGTGTGACACGTGAGATGCGACTCGGAGAGCAGCGCGAGTCCGCTGACGCCGCCGGGATGTGGAAACGTGGCCCACGCGATCTCGCCGACGACGTTGAGATCGAGATCGTTGATGACGCGATTGAAAACTGCGCGCAATCGATCGATGTCGGCAAGCGCGTCTGCGTCGCAGCCGCTTGCGTCGATGAGCCATTCAGTGCCGAGAGTCATCTTGTTCGTGTAATACGTGCTGCCGGGCGGACAGTTTACCAAAAACTACGATAATTCTGCGTGTGGCAAGATTGTCGGTGGTATCGGTTCGAGAAAACGCGACAGCGTCGGCGTGCCGTCTGTTTCGGGACCGGCGTAGACGTTCACCGCGGGATAGACGAAGTGCAAATCTTTTTTCGCGCGCGTGGTCGCGACGTAAAGCAGGCGCCGCTCTTCTTCGAAGTCGTCAAACTCGTCCTGGAAACGATTCGCGGGAAACCAGCCGTCAGTCATCCAGATCAGAAACACGTTGTCCCATTCGAGACCCTTCGCTGAGTGAACGGTCGAGAGCGTGACGAAGCCGCCGCCGCGCCGGATCGTGCTGCCCTGAATGACTTCAGTCGGATCGAGCGCGACGTCTTCGAGCAGTTTCGCCGACGACTTGTAACGCTTCGCGATGGTCTGCAAGTGTTCGAGGTCGCGGCCGCGGCGCTGCACGTCGTCGTACTTGTTCTTCAACAGCGGCCGGTAGAAACGTAGCACTGCCGAGAGCTGTTCGTTCGGCGTGCTGCTTTCGACGACCGTACACAGCACGCGCGCCAGTCGTATGAGTTGTGCTTTGTATGCAGGCCGGGCCGGGAAACGATGAAGTTTTTTGAATAGCGCGGCCTTGCTGCGCGTCGAGCGAAACTCCTTCTGTTCGACGCCGAGGTGTTCGAGGATCTGATAGACCGTCGCGTCGCCGATGTGATCGATCAGCTTCAACGCGCGAAACCACGACAACGTGTCGGAAGGCTTGGCGACCACGCGCAGAAACGCGAGCGCATCCTTGATGTGCGCCGATTCAGCAAACCGCATCCCGCCAAACTTGCGAAACGGAAGTCCCTGTTTGCCAAGCTCGATTTCGAGATCGAACGAATGCGAACTCGAACGAAACAGCACCGCGATCTCCGCGAGTGGAACACCTTCGTCACGCAACTCAGCAATACGCTGCGCCACAAATCGCGACTGCTCGTTCTCGTCATGCGCGCTGACAACCACCGGCGACTGCCCGCCGTCGATACGTGAATAAAGCCGCTTCTTGTAGCTCTCTTTCACGTCCGCGATGATCGCGTTTGCGACGTCCAGTATCGGTTGCGTGCTGCGAAAGTTCTCTTCGAGTTTGATGATCTGCGCCTTCGGAAACAGCTTCGGAAACTCCAGCATGTTTCGATGGCTCGCGCCGCGAAACGAGTAGATCGACTGAAACTCGTCGCCGACCACCGCGACGTTTTCGTGCTGCGTGGTCATCAGTTTCACGATCTGCGCCTGAAGCTTGTTCGTGTCCTGATACTCGTCGACCATGATGTAGCGATACTGATCGGACAGTTGCTCGCGCATCGTCGCGCTGGTTTCGAGCGATTCGCGCAAGCGCACGAGCAGGTCGTCGTAGGTGAGCATGTGGCGCGTGCGTTTGAAGTCTTCGAACGACTTGAACAGCGTTTCGAGATTGCGGCGTTCGTCGATGAACTGCGGATACTCGTTGTTCAGCACCTGTTTGAGCGACTGCACTTTGTTGACCATCATGCTGAAGATCGCTGCGATGGTGCGTTTGCGTGGAAAGCGCTGGTCGCGTCCGAGTTTAATCTGGCGGCGAAGCAAGTCGATCAAGTCTTCAGTGTCGCCTTGATCCAACACGGTGAAATTCTTGGCGACGCCGGCTTCTTCGGCAAACCGACGTAAGACGGAATGGCCCAACGAGTGAAACGTTCCGCCTGAAACACGCTGGCAACGCGCGTCGCCCATCGCTGCCGCGCGAGTCAACATGCTCGCGGCCGCGCGCCTCGTGAACGTCAACAGCAGAATCGACTCCGGTTTCACGCCGACTTCGACGAGACGTGCGACACGATAGACCAGCGTGCGTGTTTTACCTGTGCCCGCGCCGGCGACGATCAGCAACGGGCCGTCAGTCGTAGTCACCGCTTTGAACTGGGCTTCGTTGAGTTCCTGTTCGTAATCGATCGCGCGCGTGCCCGGCGTGACGCGTTTCAGAATCAGGCGCGTAGTGGAAGCAACCGGAAGTGTCTGGCCGAGTTCGAGAGCGCGTTTGATCTGTTTGAGCTCGGCGGCGAGTTCGTCAATGCTTTGGTAACGTTCCTTTGGCGTCTTCGCGAGTGCTTTCGTCAGGATTCGTTGTAGTTCAGACGGCAGTTGCGGACGTCCATCGCCGGGAAACTGCGGCGCGCGATGCAGGATCGCGTGCATCGTGTCGATGTGGTTGTCGTGAACAAACGGCGCGATGCCCGTGAGCATTTCGCAAAGCACAACAGCAAACGAAAACACGTCGCAACGGCGATCGACTCGTTGGCCCAACAACTGTTCCGGCGCCATGTAGTTGACCGTTCCCATCAACGTACCGGATTGAGTTTCGACGCCGCGAATGAGCGTCTTTTGATCGCTGTCGGCGACCAGTGCGCGATCGCGCTCGGCGACGAGTTTGGCGAGACCGAAGTCGAGAATCTTGGCGTAGCCGTCGCGGCTCAGCATCAGGTTTTCGGGTTTGAGATCGCGATGGATGATGCCGAGTTCGTGCGCGCGGGCGAGGCCGGCGGCGATCTGGATCGCGATCTCGATCGCGGCTTTGAGTTGCAGACTGCCTGTTTTGATCTTCTGCCGCAGCGTTTCGCCTTCGATGAACTCCATCGCGATGTAAGGCTTGCCGTCGTCTTCGCCGACTTCGTAAACAGTCAGAATGTGTGGATGCGTGAGTGCCGACGCGGCGCGGGCCTCTTGAAAGAAACGGCGGCGGCGGTCCTGTTGCGCCACGTATTCCGGCGGCAGCACCTTCAACGCGACAATGCGTTGGAGTTTGTTATCGTAAGCTTTGTAGACCGCGCCCATGCCGCCGGCGCCGATGGGCTCGACGATCCGGTAGTGGGCGATGGTTTCTGCGGGAACGGCTTGCATGGCGAGTGGAAGAGAGAATACCAGACCATACGTCTGTTAGCATTTGCTTCATGCCTGTCCGTGTTCGTCCGTGTAACTCCGTGACCCTTTTTGGTAACAAGAACCGAGGCCGTAGAATGGTCGTATCTTTCAGCAACTATTCGATAGGAGCTGCCTATGATTTGTCCGCGTTGTTCTTCCAACCAAAGCGACGATGTGAAGTTCTGCAAGTTTTGTGGGGCTAACCTGCAAGCGGTGCGCGATGCACTCGATAACCGCGAGGCGGGAAATAGATTTGAATGGGGCGACACCTGGGTGGCGGAGATGTTTCGCTCCGGGCAGGCGACTGAGCTGCGCAAGCTGGAGATGGAGCGGCGCATGGGCATTACGCCCGAAGTGAAGCGTTACAATGAAATCAAGGCGGGCGTGATCACGAGCAGTGTCGGCGTCGGTGCGTCGATCTTTTTGTTCGTGTTCATGCAAGGGTTGGTGAATGTTGTTGGGTATGAGGCGAAGCAGATACTGCCGCATCTTTGGATCGCGGGAGTGATTCCGTTCTTTATTGGTCTCGCGTTGATCATCAATGGTCTGGTGGTGAGCAAGAAGATGGTTGAGGCTCAGGAACGCGAGCTGAGAAGGGCAAACTCGCCCGGTCCTGATTCGATCGCCGGTGAGACGGCAACTCAGCGTGCTCTGCGACCAGGTGAAACGAATGAATTTATTCCGACTGGTTACAGCGTGACGGAGCAGACGACGAGGCACCTCGCGGGTTCCGAGCAAAACCCGAAACAGTGATTTGTATTAAGGAAGGTTGATGAATCGAATCAAGGGTTTGGAAAAGAAAGAAGCGCCGTGGCATCTGCGTTGGTTCTACACCACGATGCGCAAGATGTTTGGCAAAGACATGACGCCGGTGAAGATGCAGATGCGTGTGCCGGGTCTGGTGTGGGGCAGTGTTGGAATGGAAGCCGGACTGGGCGCGAAGCGTCGCGTTTCGTTGCGGTTTATTCAGTTGGGGAAAGTGCGAACGGCAGCGCGTGTTGGTTGTCCGTTTTGAGCTGACATCAATTCTGCCGTTGGCAGAAAAGCCGGACTGACAGATGAAAAACTGCTGGCGCTCGCACGTGGCGATCTCGCGCCCTTCTCGCGCGACGAACTGCTGGTGATCGAACTCGCCGACGCGATGGTTGAAACACCATCAAACATCTCAGACGATCTCTACGCGCGTCTGCGGGAGAAATTCTCCGAAGAGCAATTATTACAACTCAGCGCGCAGATCGCTTTTGAAAACTACCGCGCGCGTTTGAATCGTGTGTTCGATGTGGGCAGTGATGAGTTTTACAAGCCGCAGACGACTTAAAATCCTCTTCGCGGGCTGCTTCATAAGCTTTCAACATCGGTCAGCTTCCACGTCTTGTCGAACAACGGCGCCAAAGGCCCGTACCAGCGGAACATCGGGAAAAAACCACGACCAGGAACGGTTCGTATCCAGTTCTTCTCCTGTCCCACGAGCATCTCTGGCCCAAAGTAAACGTCAACCGAACCATCGTCGTTGACCGTAGGACCGGAGTACATGCTCACCGACGGAAATGGCTGGCCGTTGTCCAACTGCGACCGGCTAACAGCGTCATATACCAGCACAGACCAAAAATCTTTTGCGGGAACGTTCGCCGGGATGTGCAGCTTATAGTTCTTCGCTCCGTCAAGAAAGTTGCCACTGGCGTCCTTGTAGGTCCACATATAATAGGAACCGATGCCGACGTTCTTCGACATCATTGCGGGCGAACTTCCTATTGCCATGTAGTAAGCATAGGCGCGACGGTCCACCTCCAAAACGCCATCCCTTAGCCATGTATAAGGAACCTCACCAACGTACTGCCACTGACGGTCGTCGTAGTAATAAGTGCCCCGGTCGGGCGATGCAAAACTGTTGACACGGGCCATCGCGGCTGCGACGCGGGCGGCTTCGGAAAGAATCTCTTTGTCCTTCCCGGTTGGATTGAACGGTTTACCTTTGAGGATGCCGATGGATTCCATGTAGAAACGCTCCAGCGGAGTGAAAACGTCGGCAGGTTCTTCGTTCACTAGCTGCGCCAATGCTTCGTAGAAAGAAAAGTTATCTGCGTGAACGGTGTCGATTGCCTGGCTGGAACCATTGAAGAATTCCATCTTCGGCCGCGCGGCGGGAGCTGCCGAGAGCGGATAAATCTTTATCTGTTTCATTAGGCCGACCGCGTGGTCGGTTTTTCCATTGACCTTGAAACCGCGCACTCCGAAACTCACGCTGTAGGTGGGTGACTTTACGACGAAGTAGCCCTCGGGAGTCTCGCCTGTGAAATCAGGCGGCAGGAAAAGATATTTGCCGCCTTTGCCTTTGTCGGGACCCGCCATACCAATGTCCACCAGATACCGCTGAAGTGTGTCCATCGCGAGGCCCAGCATTTGAGGCGGTGCTTCAAAGACGGTCGGCCCATCTCCGTTCAAATCCAGAAAACCAAGCCCGTACACGGTTTCAGAATTCGGCGTCAGCAAAATGGTCTTCGCATCCATCAGCGATTCCCAGATGATTACTTGATTCGATTTGCACGCTCCGAACTCGCGCATCCCGCGCCGCTGCTCAATGATGGCGACCGCAGGCATCTGCGTTAGGTACGTCTCGACAGCTCGGTTGAATTTGAGTTGGGCAAAAAGGGCGTCCGCCGCAGCCTGAGTCGGATATCCGTTCTTGAATTCGAAATCGCCGAACCGCGTCTTGATGGTCTCGGTGGTGATCCAGCCATGTTTGACGACCATTGGATCTGTTGCTGGGGTTGCCTTTGCTGCCATAAGGTTCCTTTCGATCCCCCGCTTTGGAATCAGTGAGTACAGACGGTTTGTGCGCAAGTCCGGGGAGCTTACCGAATGGTTTTGGCGGTTGAGAATACCGTTGATTACCGATTTAGTAGGGGTGGTTTATGGTAGGAGTGACGACCTGAGTCACACGACGAGCGGTAACGTGCCTTCAACCTTGGTGCGTTCAATTTGTGGCTTTAACTCGGACGTCCAGCGCTTCACACGATGCACAACCCGGTAGGCCAAAGGTCCGCCATCCGCGCGTTCGCTGCGCTCCAGCGGCCGCACGATGCATACAAATTCCACTTCCAACTGCTCGCTGTTAGCACGCACTACTGAGTAACCGTGCCCACCCAAATCAATGAATGAAAGATGCGGTGCGAGTTGCGGGTTTCGTTCAGCCAACGCCTGACGCACATCGCCGGTGCGTTTGAGCGCGAGACTGGCGCGTACACCGTGCATCATTGAGAAATTCACGGCCGGTTGAATCGTCTTCTCGGCTGAGGGTTGGTGCAGGTAGATCGCACGCAAAGGATGATCTTTGGGAAGCGAGTATTCCGCCGCTTCGAATAATCCCGGCGCTGAAATCGATCCGGTAACGAACTCTGCGATAACCGGCTCGAAAGTCTTAGGCGGTAAGGACGGCGCGACCAGCGCGGCTTCGAACGCGTGTCGATCGCCACAAAGCGCAACGACGCCGGTGATGTGTTTGCTACGGATGAAATCCAAAACTTCTGCGCGCTCGTGCCGATACGCGGACCAGTCGTCATCGCCGAAGGTTGCGTAACCAGCGTCAGGCCATTTCGCGCCGACGCTTTCGGGCAGGTTTTGGAAGTCAATACGCCACTCGCCCATGCCCACTGAGTTTCCCCAAAGTTTCCAGGGGACCGAAGACCGGCCTAACTTTTCGAGGAACCAGCCTTTCTGCGCGACACCGAGTATTGATTGCGGTGATGAATGTTTGCGCGGATTGTTTAGCTTCGCTCCGTTGAATGAGATCTCGTCCGGTGGTTTTCCGTGATTGAAGTCGCGCCCGCCATCGAGCACGTCAACCACATTGTCGGAAAGCACGTAAGGAAACTGTTGCGGTTGAAATGGAGTTGCCTCTGCGCGATGCATCACCGGCTCGGATCGATATGAACGATTGTCGGTGAGAATCAATTCGACATTACTACCCCAATGCAACGTGCGATAAATCTTGAGGCTGTTGATCGCCGCGAGGTTTGCTGGCTCCAATCCCAAACCGTGATCGTCGAACTCGCGAATCGGTGTGTCGCGAACGGCGGGTGGCGTGTAAGTATCGCTGTCAGGATTGCTTTTAATAAACCTGCCGGGCTGATATTCAAACCATGCTTGATTCGCAGCAACTTTGCGCGTTTGCGCCGGACGAACCCCGCTAAAGTCCTGCTGGCTTTGCCAACCTTTCCATGAAAACTCGTGATTGTCCCACATGCAGACGAAGGGCCAACGAGCGCGCGCGTCCTGCAAATCAGGATCGAGAAGATAGCTGCGGTACAACGCGCGATAGTCATCTACCGTGGTCGGCACGTGAAAGTCTCTGATCTTTTCACCATGCGGGTAACGCACCACGTCGCGCAAGCGGCGCGCGTAGTATCCTTGCGGCCGGTCCTCCGGATACCACACTACTTCATAGACGAAATCGCCCAGGTGCAGTATGAAACCGAGTTGATCGGCGGCGGCCTTTCGCTCGTCTTCCCAAATCATTCGCCGGTACGCGTTTGATCCGCCCATCTGTAAGTTCTGGCAGCTTACAAAAGCGAAGCTCACCGGACGATTATCGTTTTCAGCCGGGGCCGTAATCGTGCGGCCGACTCGACTGCCGTAACCAAATTCATCGGTGAAGCGATACCAGTAAACGTGCCGGGGTTTGAGACCGCCGGCGAGCACGCGTGTGGTCCAGTCAGTATCAGCAGAGATCGCTGCTCGGGCTGTAGCAACCACGCGACGAAAGCCCGGATCTTCCGCAACCTCGATAATTAACTTTTTCGCTTCGCTGTTCTTGGACGGCGGACGCCTGGTCCAAAGGATGACGCTATCGGGATGCGGATCGCCCGACGCGACACCTTGGGGATAAAAATCCCTTTGCTCGCGCCACTGACCTCCTGACGCCCACACGTCACCCTCTCGAAACGCCACCGTCGCGCCGAATGACGCCGCCAGCTCGATAAACTTACGCCGCGAGATAGACATCGGTGCTAATCCTGTTTGTTGTGAAGCAAGAGTCTTAAGGCATTGTTGACAGCCTTGGCGTCAGGAAACGCGGCGGCAACGTCGGGGTCAAGCAATACCAGCTTGGTTCCTTCGCGGTATCTCTCGACGTACTTGCCACGTATGTGGCCCTTAAGTTTTGAAAAGTAGTACTCCGGTCGCAAATGGTTTTGTTCTTCCGCGCCATCCTTCTTCATAAAACCGTTTTCTCCCGTGTGTAGCTTCGCTGTGCCCTTCTCATTCACACCGGGCTTCAGCCCGGTGCTTGAACGGCCCGTACCAGCCATAAACCGTTTCAACGGTTTTCGCGGCTTCGTTATGAGAAACCGTTAAAACGGTTTCTTAGCAACGTGAGGGGATTTCCACCGGGCTAAAGCCTGGTGTGAATGAGAAGGCCGTTGAGGCAAGGTTGCTTTTTCTTCGTCCCATTCAAATCGCATGTTCTAACCCTTTGTGAGGTTTTCGAGTTCTTCGGGGGTGCGGGGCCAGTCGTCTTTGAGGAGACGCGAGAGCGCGCGGTCCGCGAGGAGTTTGCCGCCGGTTTGGCACATGGGGCAATAGTTGGTTTCGTTCGAGCCGTAACGGATGCGCTGTACTTTATTGCCGCAGCGCGGACATGGTTGGCCGTACTTCCCGTGCGTGGCCATGTCGGGACGAAAGGCAGTCACCTTTTCCGGAAAGCGCTCGCGATACTCCGTGCGAAGGCGTTCGGTCCAATCCGTTAGAGATGATTTGATTGCGGTGAAGAGTCGTTGCACTTCGTCGGGACTGAGTTTTTGTGTGAGTGCAAACGGTGAGAGTTGCGCGGTGTGGAGTATCTCGTCGGAGTAGGCATTGCCGATGCCACTCAGGATGCGAGGGTCAGTGAGTGCGCGTTTCAAAGTATGGTTCTTTGCCTGAAGCGCTGCCGCAAACTCTGCTGCGCTTATCGCGAAGACTTCTACTCCACCCGGATCGAGTCGTGCCAGTCCTTCTTCACCTTCAACGACGTGCAACGACGCGCGTTTCTGTGTGCCTGCCTCAGTCAGCGTCAGACTTCCACTGCTGAATTCAAACGTCGCGACACCGCGGGCCTTCAACGCTTTCGCACGGTCTTCGTACCAATGCAAACGCCCGGCGATCATCAGGTGCAGAACGAGCCACAAGTCTCCTTCGACACCGATGCAGATCCGTTTGCCGAGCCGTCGCAGGTTTGTGACCTTCCGCTTTTCGACACTCGACAACGGCGGCACAGCCGTGCGCAGCAGAAACGGACTCGCGATAGCCACGCGTTGCAGCGTAGTGCCATGAATCCGTTTCTCGAGAGCTTCGATGTAGACAGTGATGTCCGGCAGTTCAGGCACTAACGTCGTTAACGAAACACTAAACTGTGCTGCGGGCCCTGATCATGCGCCAGATCCAGAGTACGATGATCGCACCAAGGATCGAAAGCAACAGGCCGGCAGGACGGAAGCCGCCGCCGGTTGTGGTGTCGGGTCCCCAAATCGCCCAACTTATCAGGCCGCCGATGATAGAGCCGACGATTCCGAGTATGATCGTCGAGACCCAACTCATCGCATCGCGGCCAGGCATGATCAAACGCGCTAAGGCGCCAGCGATTAACCCTATGATCAGCCACCAAATGATATACATAGTTGTCTCCTCAATTAAGCAAAGCATTCGCTTTGCGGGGGCTGCGCGGGGAATCTCGGGTGAACGATGGCGCGTTTATATCACTGATGCGAGTCGGTCACAACACGCACCGGATTGTTCCGTAATCCCACCGACGCAGTCGGTGGTCGTTCATACACAACCTACTTTGGATGCGGGGTATGAAGAACCACCGACTTCGTCGGTGGGATTAGTTTGCGTCGGCGGCGGAGTGTAGGGAGGGTGTGAAATAAACCACAGACTGCGTCGGTGGGATGCGAATACCAGTGAACCCGCACTGGCGTCCCCGGCCCCCTAGCCCCTAGAATTCACAACTCTTAACAAATTTTTACCTGCACTTGACACAGCCCGGCCCGCTTGAGCGTATTCTCCGACCCGCTGTGCAACATCTCGTGGAGGCTGGTATGAAGTCGAGGAGAGAAAGACTCTTAAGCGGCAACACCCGCTCGCGTCTTTTGATTACGCTTAGCCTGGCTGTCGTCCTGCCGGCTTTGACTCTCATCTACGTCAACTACCAACACGTCAAGTCGATTCAACGCGACAAGAAAGTCGAAGCACTGATCCATCGCGACTTCCAGTACATCCTTTCCATCACGGAGAAAAAGGCGAACCAGAAAGCCTACGCCCTCGTCGATCAGGCAAAGGATCTCTTTCCCAACGACAACGACACCGACGCAGACAAGCGAAAGAAACTCCATGAGCTTCTATCAGAGTCGCCGTGGTTTTCACACGCGTTTTTCTACGACGCGGATAAGGGTGAAAAGGGACTCATCTTCCAGTCGCAGGCCAACGTCACGTCAACGGAATGCGATCGCCTTTACAAAATGTACAGTGGCTGGTTCGGAATGGAAGGCCGCGACACGGTGGCGCAAATAAACAAAAAGACCAAGCGAACAAACTGGTACAGCGGCGAATCGGACACGACGATGGCTTACAGCGCGACCGCAGTCTTTACGTTTCCGGACAAAGGCCGGCCAGTGCTCGGCGGTGTGAGCTTCAATACAAAGTACCTGAAGGAGAAATTTTTCCCCGGAATACTCGACGATCTGATCTCGAAAAAGCTGAGCGATAAAGAAGAAGGCAATGTCGCCAACATGCTTCACGAACTAAATCCGCCGGCTCCCGATGCTGGCCATCAGGACGAACGCCTCGCAATGATGGTCTATATGGCGGACGCCGGATCGGGGCACGGTTATCGTGAATTCGCGGCAACTCCGACGTGGGGCACAGGCAAACCGGAAGTCTCGCAGAACCTCGACGAGCCGTTTCGCGGTCTCTCGCTCGGCATAAAGTTTCAGGGAACGACAGCGGAAGCGATCAGCCGCCGTTGGGTCTTCCAGAGTTTTCTAATACTCGCTGTTCTTTCTGTCTTGATGATCGGTGGACTCGTGTTGACGTATCGCAGCGTCAACAAGCAAGTCGCCTTCGCGCGGCTCAAATCAGATTTCGTTTCAAACGTCTCGCACGAATTGCGAACGCCACTCGCGCTGATCCGTCTCTACGCCGAAACACTCGAACTCGGACGCATCACCACCAACGAAAAGAAACACGAGTACTACAGCATCATTCGCAAAGAGAGCGAACGTCTGACCGCGCTGATCAATAACATCCTCGACTTCTCGCGAATCGAAGCAGGCCGCAAAGAATACGACTTCCGGGAAACTGACATCGCCGAACTCGTGCGAAATACGCTCGACTCGTATCGTTTTCAGATCGAACAACAGGGGTTCGCGCTCGAAGAACAGATCGAACCGGGCATTCCCAAGGTGCGCGTCGATCGCGAAGCCATCGCGCGAGCGCTTGTCAATCTGGTCAACAATGCACTGAAATATTCCGACAACGAAAAATTCCTGGGCGTGAAGCTTTATCGCGAGAAGAGCGTGCTGAAGCTGGAAGTCAGTGACCGTGGCATCGGTATCGAGCGCAACGAGCAGGCGCGGATTTTTGAAAAGTTTTACCGCACGTGCGATCCGCTGGTACACAACACGAAAGGCAGTGGGCTTGGTTTATCACTCGTGCGTCATATCACACAGGCGCACGGCGGCGAGGTTGAAGTTGAAAGCGCGCCCGGCCGCGGCAGCAAGTTTACGCTGTCACTGCCGTTGGCAGGTGCGGTGCAACCAGGTACGGCCGGCGCTGCGTAGGAGGCGACAAACATGAAAAGCAAGATCCTCATCGTCGAAGACGAACCCGCAATGGTCGCCGGACTACGCGACAATTTTGAGTACGAAGGCTACGAAGTGATCAGCGCGGAAGACGGCGTGAGCGGTCTGGAACGGGCGCTGACTGACTCGCCGGATCTCGTGGTGCTCGACGTGATGATGCCGCGGATGAGTGGTCTCGACGTTTGCAAGCAGTTGAAAGCGAAACGTCCGGCAGTGCCGATCATCATGTTGACCGCGCGTGGTCAGGAGATCGACAAAGTTGTTGGTCTCGAACTCGGCGCTGATGATTACGTTACCAAACCGTTTTCGATCCGCGAGTTGATGGCGCGTGTCAAGGCTGTGTTGAGACGTGCTTCAACGTCAGCGCCGGCGTCGGAGACTTATCGTTTCAGTGATGTGGAAGTGAATGTTCGCAGCAATGAAGTGCGGCGCAACGGCGAGCTCGTCGATCTTTCGTCAAAAGAGTTTGCGTTGCTTGCATACTTCATTGCACATCCGGTTGAAACGCTCAGTCGCGATCGATTGCTCGATGCGGTGTGGGGATATGAAAACTATCCGAGCACGCGCACGGTCGACACGCATATCGTTCATCTCAGACAAAAGCTCGAACCAAATCCGGAAGAGCCTCGTTTCATACTTACCGTCCATGGCAGTGGTTACAAGTTCGTTGGCTAAGGTTTTCAGTTTTGAGTTCAAGCTTTAGCTTGTGCTTCAAAACGCAGCCTAAAGGCTGAACTCAAAACTCATTGACAGAAGCAAAGGTTCGTTATGACTGCAACAGCACTAATCGCAGGGCTGTCTCCCCAACGCGCAGTCGCGACGCGCGTTCCAGTACCAACACCGAGCAGCGAGCGCAGCCAGTTACGCGAACTGGAAACTAAGCTCGAGGCGCTTCAGCAGCAGTACGCGGAGTTAAACACGGCGATCTTCGAGGCCGCACAGGTGCATCGCCGTTTGTGCGCGCCGAGCATGGTCCACTACGGAGCTTTCGACATCGCGAGCGAGATCTTCGCCGTGCGTCACTTGCCGGGTGACTTTTTCACAGTTGAAGAAACCAAAGAAGGAATGGTGCTCGCGCTGGGCGACATCGGCGGCAAAGGTCTCGCCGCGGGAATGTGGGTCAGTACTCTCGCCGGCCTCGTGCGCACGCACACCGCGGAGAACAGCAGTCCCGATGCGATCGTCGCTGGTGTGAATCGCGATTTCACCCGCATGTCGCCGTCGGCGCCGTTGAGCAGTTTGTTCGTTGCGCGACTCAATTCGAGTTTAAGCACGCTCGACTATTGCAGCGCGGGTCATCCGCCGGCTTTGTTGCTGCGTGCGAACGGCGCACTGGAAAAGCTTTCCGACGGCGGACCGGTTCTCGGCGTCGTACCGCACGCGTGGTTTGATTGCGGCTCGGTGCAACTGCACGCGGGCGATGTTATGTTGGTGTGTTCCGACGGCATTCTGGAATCTTTTAACGACTCCGAACAGGAGTTTGGCAGCGCGCGTCTTGAAGCGGAGTTTCACCGCGCGCATGGCGGCTCGGCTGAAGCGGTGCTGTTTTCGGTCTTGGGCGCCGTGCAGGATTTCGCCGCGCCGCATCCGCTCACGGACGACATGACGCTCGTGCTGATCACTAAAAGGGAAAGGAACCTCTTGTAATGAAGAACCTCAAACACCTTTCACTCTTATTTGTATTGCTGCTGGCCGGTGCTTCTCTAGTCACGGCGCAGGAGAAATACGCGAAGCTCGACACAACAAAGATTCACTACGTCAGTGAAGGCAAGGGCAAGGATGCGATCGTGCTGGTGCACGGCTGGACCTGCAATCTGACGAACTGGCGCGATCAAATACCGGAGTTGTCGAAACGCGCGCGTGTTATCGCACTCGATCTTCCGGGTCACGGGCTGAGTGACAAACCGGAAATCAAGTACGACATGGACTTGTTTGCCGCCGCAATTGATGCAGTGATGAAAGATGCAGGCGTCGAACGCGCGGTGCTCGTGGGCCACAGCATGGGCACGCCCGTGGTGCGCCAGTTCTATCGGAAATATCCGCAGAAGACTTTGGCGCTCGTAATCGTCGACGGCGGTTTGAGACCGTTCGGCACGAAGGAACAGCGCGAACAGTTTATGGCGCCGTTGCGTGGACCAAAGTACAAAGAGGTAGGCGTGCAGATGTTCGCCGGCATGGCAACGACTTTATCGGATGCTGATAAAGAACGCGTCAAGAGTTCGTATTTGGCCACGCCGCAGCACGTCATCGTGAGCGCGATGGATGCGATGGCTGACGAATCACTCTACGCGACAGATAAAATTAACGTGCCTGTGTTAGCAATTCTTGCGAAGTCACCTTTTTGGCAGGCGGACACCGAACAGTTCCTCCGAAGTCTCGCGCCCGATCTCGAATACCAGATGTGGGACGGCGTGAGTCACTTCCTGTTCATGGATAAGCCGAAGGAATTCAACGCGGCGGTGATCGCGTTTCTCGACAAGAAGAAACTGTTGAAATAAACAACTCAAGACAAACAAGAAAGGGGAGGCTTATGGCAGACGTAAAGCCAATTCCGGAAGGGTATCACTCCGTAACACCGTACCTGAGCATCAAAGGCGCCGCTGAGGCGCTCGAGTATTACAAGAAAGCGTTTAACGCGACCGAACTGTTTCGCATGGAGCACGACGGGAAGATCGGCCACGCGGAGATCAAGATCGGCGATTCGCCGATCATGCTGGCTGACGAATATCCGGAGATGGGTTCTGTTTCGCCTGTGACGTTGGGCGGTTCACCGGTGGGAATCATGATCTACGTTGACGACGTGGACACGATTTTCAAACAGGCGATCGACGCAGGTGGCGTTGAGAAGAAGCCGGTACAGGATCAGTTTTATGGCGATCGGTCGGGGACGTTGGCGGATCCGTTTGGGCATGTTTGGACTGTGGCGACGCACAAGGAAGATGTTGCACCCGAGGAGATCGACAAGCGTCTGGCCGCGATGAAAGCGAGCGGCGCCGGCGCTTAGAGCTTTTTGGAACAGGTCCTATAGGACCAATAGGACCTATTCTTATCGGACCTATTACGACACGGGAGATCGAGTTTCACGGAGGCGGCGTTCGAGGAAGCGGCGTTCGCTGGCGTTAGTGGCAAGGCTCAGGGCTAATTCATAGCTCTCGGCCGCTTCCGTGTTCGATCCTAAACGGCGCAGCATGTCTGCGCGAGCGGCATGAAGCAGGTGATAATCGTCTAACTCGCCCGACGTGGCGAGTTCGTCGATTATCGCCAAGCCGGCGTTTGGCCCATGGGCCATCGCGACCGCCACGGCGCGGTTCAACGCCACGACCGGCGAGGGAAGCATTTGTTGCAACAAGTCGTAGAGTTTGACGATCCGCGACCAATCTGTATCATCCGCACGAGCAGCCTTGCAGTGCTCCGCGGCGATTGCCGCTTCAAGCGCGAATGGACCAGATGAGTTGCTGAGTGCTTCATCAACCAGCGTCAGTGCCTCCGCGATCTGCTCCTTGTTCCAGCGGCTTCGATCCTGTTCTTCAAGGACGACGAGATCGCCTGCTTCATCGAGTCGAGCTTCGCGTCGTGAATCGTGCAGCAACATCAACGCCACCAGCGCAGTGGCTTCCGCTGGCGGATTTGGTTCGAGCAACGTTCTGACGAGCCGTCCGAGACGGATCGCTTCCGTGCACAAGTCCGCGCGAATGAGTGGCTGGCCGCGCGTGGCCGCGTAGCCTTCGGTGAAGATGAGATAGATTGCCGTTAAGACTCCATCGAGACGCTCCGGCATGTCGCTCGTGTCAGGCACGGTGAAGGGAATTCCGGCATCGCGAATCTTTCGTTTCGCACGCACCAGACGCTGGGCCATCGTCGCAGTCGGGACGAGAAATGAGCGCGCGATTTCGTCAGTTTGCAGTCCGCCGAGCGTGCGCAGCGTCAACGCGACCTGCGCTTCGAGCGCGAGTGCCGGATGGCAACAAGTGAAGATCAGACGCAAACGATCGTCGGGAATTTCGCCCCAATTAAAGTTGGGTTCGTCAACGATCTCACTCGGAAACATCTCCGGGTGCGTCTCGAGTTTTTCTTGCAAACGAGTTTGCCGTCGCAGACGATCGATGGCTTTGTATTTGGCGGTTTGGATG
>DATELP010000128.1:0-28804 GCA_035276425.1 Pyrinomonadaceae bacterium | reverse complement strand
TTGGGCTCGAGCCAGATGTTATCCGGTTTCAGATCGCGGTGAATGATTCCCTGCTCGTGCGCCTCGTGAACTGCCGAGCACACCTGTTCGAGAATGTCGGCGACCCACTCGAGCGGCAAACGCTTTTCTTCCGCAAGCACGTCGCCCAGCGTGCAGCCGTCGAGATACTCCATGACGAGATACGCCACAGGACCTTCGCGCGTGTCGGCAAACCCGAAATCGGTGACGTCGACCACGTTCGGGTGGCGCAAACGGCCCGCCGCGCGCGCCTCGCGTTTGAAGCGTTCGACAAATTCGCTGTTGCGCATGAACTGCGGCGAGATCAGTTTGAGCGCGACGTAACGTTCCGTGCCGAGATGTGTGGCAAGGTACACGGCGCCCATGCCGCCTTGTCCGAGGAGTTGTTCGAGGCGGTATTTATCGTCGAGAACCTGACCGACGTAATGTTCCAGTCCGGGCATGCGCCACAGATATACACGGATGATCACAGACAAGCAACTTAACTGCTGTCTGTGTCTATCTGTGTTCCTCCGTGGCTCCAATCGGCTGGCCGTCCGGAGGAGGTTGTGGGGTCGTGAGATTCATCTTCTTTGGATTTTCCTGAAAGCGTTTGATCTGGTCGAAACTGTAAAAAAGAAACGCGCGCTGGTTTTCGTCAGTCGTCAGTCGCCGCTGCGTGTTGAGCCACGTTTTCAACTGTTCCAGTTTCCACGACGCAATCGCACGCACCTGGTTCGAAGCACGATCGTTCGCGGCCAGCGACATAAGATTCGTTAACACGACCATGTTAACCGTGTGCTGAATCTCGCCGTTGTAACCACTCACGGCCGGCGCTTTCCACGTCGCCGCAAGAATTCGATCGATCACTTCGTCCAAACCCGGATTGCGTGAGTCGCGCGCGTGAAACTGCACTAAACGCGCGGCCCGCTCCTGATTGAACAGGAAACCGCTGACGTGATCGGTGATCGCTTCCGCGGGCGCAAGTGCGTCGAACACCGGCTGCGTGCGGATGCGAAAGTTTTCACGCGAACGCGGATAACCCGCGGGCCGAGGCGGGATCAAACGCAGCACCGATTCCGGCACTGCGAGCGAATCAGGTTTGAGTGTGTCGAGTACCGCCGCGAGCGCGCGCCGTTGTTCTTCCGGCGCGACGATCTGCGGATTGCGATCGCCTTTGCCTTTCACACTGAACGTGTAGTCCTGGCCGCCGATCACTTTCGCCGCCGCTTCGACCTGGTAGCGGTGATACATGTAGATCGGCACCAGCACTTCTTCGATCGTCGCGAGCGGCGCACCTTCGCGAATGTTGTTTTCGCCGAAACGCTTTAACGCAGCCGCGCGCACGCGCATCACGTTGCCGAGTTCGTCGACGGCGTTGCGGCCGTTGTCCCAAAGATGAGCGACCGAACTCGAACTGCCTTCGGCGCGTGCGTCCTGATCGGTCAGATACATCAGACCGCGCGCGAAAGCGGCGCTCAATATGCCGTCGAGCATCTGTGATTCATTAGCCCCGGGTGGGAAGTCCTGATAGCCATAGGCGATCGCCGTCTTGTCCCACTCACCGATCCCCGTTGCATAAGCGTCTGAAAGCTCGGGCACACCGTCAGGACCGAGCTTCGCCCACGGCGCTGGATAATCCATCACCGACGAACGCCCGACCGGACTCGCCGCATAGTTGTGTTGCAATCCCAACGTGTGGCCGACTTCGTGCGCCGACAGTTGCCGCAAACGCGCGAGCACCATCTCCATTAATTTTGGCGATGCGGTGTTTGTGTTGTTGTAGGGTGCGAGCAAGCCTTCCGCGATCAACAGATCCTGTCGATCGCGCAACGAACCGAGCGAAACGCGTCCCTGAATGATCTCGCCCGTGCGCGGATCCGTCAGCGAGTTGCCGTACGACCAACCGCGCGTCGAACGATGCACCCACTGAATGACGTTGTAACGCACGTCCATCGGATCGACGTCCGGCGGCATTACCTCAACACGAAATGCATCCTTGTAACCGATCGCTTCGAACGCCTGGTTCCACCAGCGCGCGCCTTCGAGTAAAGCAGAACGCACCGGCTCCGGCGCGCCGCGATCGACGTAGTAAACGATCGGCTCAACAGCTTCACTCACGCGCGCCGTTGGATCTTTCTTCTGCAAACGATGCCGCGCGATGTAACGCTTGGTTACCTGATCCTCGATCGGCGTCGCAAAGTCCATGAACTCGATACCGTAATAACTTGCGCGCGGATCGAAGACGCGCGGCTTGTAGCCGGGTTCGGGTAACTGCACGAATGAAGTCCGTTCGCGAACAGTAATCGCTTCCGGCACCGGCACGACGCGCCGCGTGAGTTGTCCGGTTGGGTCGCCGGTGAACGTCAGCGTGGTTTCGACTTCGGTGTTGCGCGGAAAGTTTTTCGTGTTTGGAAGATAGAAAGCACTGCGAGTCGGATCGAGTCGGTAAGTTCCCTGCTGGTTGCGTTGCAGCGTGTTGGTGACCTGGTGAACGTCGCGCAAGTAGAAGTTGGTGGCGTCCACAAGCACACGTCCGCCGTCTTCAGCGGCGACTTCAAACCCCCAGAGAGTCGATTCAGCGAAAGCGTCTTTGACCGCAAGACGTTCGTCGGCGTTGTTTGAAGTCGCGCGGAAGGAATAGTTCGGCGCGACTAGCAGCACGCGTGGGCCAGTGCGATCGAAACGCACGATCGAACTGCTGCCGAGTTGACCGCGATCGAGGCCGATGTCGTTTGAACCGATGCCGGCGGGCAGTGATTCGACGTAGAGAAACTCGGTGTTCCACTTGTCGATCTCCAACCAGATCTTGCCCGCCTTCGCATCCCAGTAGAAGGTGAAGAACCCGGGAAACCGCTGCATCCCCTTCACCTTCTCGCTTATCGTCTGACCATAAGCCACAGACGAACACAGAAAAAGCACGGAGAGGAGAATCAGGTAAATTCGCTTCATGGTTGATCTTTCCACTCCGGAACGCGTCCCGGTGTCCACGGGGCGCCGGCCGCTTCGAGTTGTTTTTCCAAACGCGTCAGATCGACGTCGATCAGTTGGCGTAGCTGGGCCAACAGGCTTTCAAAGTCCTGCGCGGCGGCGGTGTATTGGGCCTGTTGCGTTTGCGTCGGACGCGATGTGGACATGCGTTGCGCGCCGACAACGTAACCGACACGATCGTTGATCGACGGCGGCGTATTCATGTTGCGTTGCCGCGCGGCGGAATCACCACTCAACACCCGGAGAATCTCGTTGTTTCGCTTCTCCAACGCCATCGCCTCTTCGTACACACGATTCGGCAACGACGGTGTTTCCGCGATCGCCCGCTTGATTGCTGTGAGCCGCGGCCTGAGCGCGTTCGCGGCTTGCGTGGCGCCATTCACCGCGCGTTGCAACCGCGCCGCTTTCTGCTGAAATTCAACGAGGGCCGTGCGATCCGCAGACGACATGTTCTCCTGCCCTTCGACCACCACCTGAAACTCCTGCGGTGGTCCAACCGGCGTCAACACGCCATCGACTCGCTTCGCCACTTGTAGTTTGTAACTGCCGGGCATCACGAGCGGCCCGGAGGGCGGTTCGAAGTCAAAATCCGCATCGGGCGGCGGCGGTGCGGAAAGGTTCGCCGCCGGATAACGCAGATCCCACGTGAGCCGCTGAACTCCCGCCGTGGCGGGACCAGTTAACCGGCGCACCACGCGATCGCCAGAGTCCGTAATCGTCACGACGATCGCGGGTGCGTCCTCTTCTTCCTCAGCGCGCAGTTGTTCGCGCGTGGGCCAACCAACCGGAGCTCCTTTTCGTTCCGCTTCCTTCTCGGCTTCCTGACGTTTGTCTTTGCGCGTCTTGAGCGCGTCTTTCAGATACCACGTCACCGTAGCGCCAAACGGCGGATTGTCAGCAGTGTAGAAAGCCTCGCCCTGAAAACTCTTGCCGCGCCCGCCAAGCGGTTGCGACTGGATGTACATCAACGCGTCCTTCACCGGAAAGACAGCCGCGTCCTGCCGCAACATTTCCGGTTTGAGCAGACGCAGCGGCGTGTAGTTGTCGAGAATGTAAATGCCGCGGCCAAACGTTCCGACGACCAGATCGTTCTCGCGTTTCTGAATATTCAGATCGCGCACGGCGATCGTCGGCAGACCGCCTTTGAGTTGAATCCACTTCTGACCGCCGTCGATCGAGAAGTACAGACCAAACTCAGTTCCGACAAACAAAAGATTCGGGTTGACGTGATCTTCCGCGATCGCCCAGACGGGTCCGTTCTTCGGCAGGTTCGAGCTAAGCGAAGTCCACGTTCGACCCGCGTCGGTGGTTTTCATCAAGTACGGTTTGAAATCAGCGTTCTGATGATTGTTGAAAGCGACGTACGCTGTGTTCGCATCGTGATTCGAAGTGATAATGCGGCTCACGTAGGCCATGTCGGCGACGCCCGGAAACTTCTCGATCTTGCGCCAGTTCTTGCCGCCGTCTTCCGTGACCTGGACCAGGCCGTCATCCGTACCGACGTAGATCAAACCTTCTTTCTTTTGCGACTCCGCAAGCGCGGAGGCGTTGCCGAAGAAAGCCGTCGAAGCGTTCTTCGCCACCGCGTCGATCCCCCAAACCCTGCCCATCACCGGCAGCTTGTCGCGATCGAGATCGCGTGAGAGTTGACCGCTGATCAGCGTCCAACTGTCGCCGCGATCGTCACTGCGAAACAGTTTGTCTGACGCCATGTAGAGCCGCGTGCGCGAGTGTGGACTGATGATGAACGGCGAGTCCCAGTTCCAACGCATCGGATCTTCATTGCGGCCCGATTGCGGTTGAATGCCGATGCGCTCACCCGTGCGCTTGTCGAAACGGACGATCACGCCGTGCTGCAACGACGCGTAAATCGTGTTCGGATCTTCCGGATCGACTTGCGAACGAAAACCATCGCCGCCCTGCGTTACAAACCAGTCAGAATTAACGATGCCGGAAGCGCTACGTGTGCGCGATGGACCACCAAAGCTGAAGTTGTCCTGCGTACCGCCGTAAATGTTGTAGAACGGTTTGTCGTTGTCGGTGGTAATGTCGTAGAACTGCGGCACCGGAAGATTCGCTTTGAACTCCCAATTTGCACCGCGATCGAAACTCTCGTACACGCCGCCGTCACAACCAACCAGGTAATGATCCGTGTTCTCGGGATTGATCCAGATGTCATGATTGTCGACGTGCTTCGATTTCTCACCGAGACGGCGCAACGTGCGGCCGCCGTCGTCCGACACCATCAAAAACACGTTCATCACGTAGATGCGATCGACTTCTTTCGGATCCGCGACGATGCGCGCGTAGTACATCGCGGTCGAGTCAAACTCGTTGCGCCGTTCCCAACTGCCGCCGCGATCTGACGAACGAAAGATTCCGCCCTTGCGATCCGCGGCTTCAACGGTCGCATAAATCACATTCGAGTCGACTGGAGAAATAGCTAGTCCGACGCGGCCCAACTCAACGGTCGGTAGTCCCGCGCGCAACTTGTTCCACGTCGCACCCGCGTCAGTTGATTTGTAAATCGCGCTTTCCGGACCGCCGTTGATGAGCGTCCAGAAGTGGCGGCGGCGTTGATAAGAAGCACAGTAAAGAGTGTTCGGATCGTTTGGATCGATCACTACATCCGTGACGCCAGTGTTCTCGCTGATGTTGAGAATGTTCTTCCACGTCTTGCCGCCGTCGGTGGTTTTGAAAAGACCGCGGTCGCCGCCCGGTCCCCACAACGGTCCCTGCGACGCGACATACACGACGTTTGAGTCTTTAGGATCAATTGCAATGCGGCCGATGTGCTCGGAAGTCTTCAAACCGACGTTGCGCCACGTTCGCCCGCCGTCTTCCGATTTGTAAACGCCGTTGCCGTAGGAAACGCTGCGCTGACTATTGTTCTCGCCCGTGCCCACCCACACGACCAACGGGTTCTTCGGATCGAGCACGATCGCGCCGATCGAGTACGACGCTTCGTTATCAAAGACAGGCGTCCACGTTGTGCCCGCGTTTATCGTTTTCCACACACCTCCGGACGCGACGCCGACAAAATATTTCGCCGGGTTCTTCGGATCGACGGCGAAGCCGATCACGCGTCCGGAAGTAAATGCTGGTCCAATCGAGCGAAACCGGAGTCCGTTGAACGTCGGCGTCGACATCGGATCGCGTGGGGTCGGCGAAGCCTCAGGCGACGGGCTCGGACTCGCAGTCGGCGACGCAACTGGTTTCGGAGAAGGCTGTGGTCCAGCCGGCGGCTCCTGCGCAAAAACGGTGAAAGACAGACTTAAGATCAGAAACAACGCGCGGATACACGTAGACATAGTCTTTGAGAGTTTCCTTTAGTTGGACTTGGAGACACGGATAAACACAGATCCGTGTTTAGTGCTGCTAACTCAGGTGCTTTTTCAAAAAGTCGATCGTCCGTTGCCACGCATCGGCGGCAGCCTCGGGAACATAAACCGTCGGCCTCGTGTCGTTGAAGAAAGCGTGATCCGCGCCCGGATAGATGACCACGTCCACCTGTTTTCCTAACGACTTCAACTGTTGCTCCAGCGTACGGACCACGTCCGGCGTCACAGACTTATCCTTGTCGCCGGAGATACTGAGCACCGGCGATTGCAGGTTCGGTAGATCTGGTTTGACGTTCGGATGTCCGCCATAAAAAACGACGCAAGCGGCCACGTTTGAATTCTTCGTCGCGGTGTAAAGCGCCAGGGCGCCACCCATGCAGAAACCGACGATGCCGACTTTGTTACCGGTTACCGCGTCGTGGTTCAGGAGATAGTTGATGGCGCCGCTGATGTCTTTTTCCGCTTCGTCGATGCGCATCGACATCATCAACTTGCCCGCTTCGTCAGGCGAGGTCGTCGTTTTGCCGTGATAGAGATCCGGCGCGAGCGCGACAAAGCCCGCATTGGCAAACCGCTCGCAAACGTCTTTGATGTGATCGACGAGTCCCCACCACTCCTGAATCACGATCACTCCCGGTCCGGGTTGAAATCCCCGACCCGCTCTCGGAATCGCCAGGTAACCACTGTCAGTTCCACCATTCGCTGCAAACTCTACGAGTTCTCCCATGATTCGTATCTACTCCTTTTGTATTGGCGAACGCAGTATACCGTCCCAACGATTCATCACGTCGAGGTGAATATCAAACTGATCGATCACGCGCATCGTGACGTGGTTGATCATGTCGTCGAGATTCTGAGGGTTGTTATAAAACGCGGGCACCGGCGGCAAGATCACGACGCCCATCCGCGCCAGCTTCAACATGTTTTCGAGATGTATTTCGTGAAACGGCGACTCGCGCACGACGAGCACGAGTTTGCGCCGCTCTTTCAGCACTACGTCGGCCGCGCGATGAATCAGGTTATCGCCGAGTCCGTGCGCGATGGCGGCGACGGTGCGCATGCTGCACGGCGCGATCACCATGCCGAGCGTTACGAAAGAACCGCTCGAGATCGCCGCGCCTTGATCGCCGATGCCGTGGTTGTGCGTGGCCAGGTTTTGTACGTCTTTAAGTGAGTATTGGGTTTCATGCGTGAGCGTGCGCGCGCCCCACTTGCTGATGACGAGATGCGTCTCAACACCGGAGCCGTGCAGCATCTGCAAGAGACGCACACCGAAGATCGTGCCGGTGGCGCCGGTGATTCCGACTATTAATCGAGAGGGCTGCATGCGTGCGGCCATTTTGCCACAAAGAAGCACAAAACTCTTGTGCGTTTTTGCGGTGCAAAAAAGGCCGGACGCGGAACACGCCCGGCCTCAGAAATCTGTGTAATCTGTGGATAAACTACGCCGCCGCGGTGACGTACTTCTCGATCATGCGGGTTATCGACTCTTTGCTCGTCGCGCCCACCACGCGTTCCACTTCTTTTCCGTCACGGAAAAGAATCAACGTGGGAATACCCTTGATGCCGTAGCGCTGCGCGGTTGAAGGATTGTCGTCGACGTTCAACTTCACGACGCTTGCGGTATCGCCATAGTGCTGCGCGACGGCATTTACTGTCGGCGCCAACATCCGGCACGGGGCACACCATTCAGCCCAAAAATCCACGAGCACGGGCTTGCTGGATCCCAGGACATCTTTCTCAAACGAATTGTCACTAACTTCTTTTACGAATTCACTCATACTCTGGTCGCTCCTAATCTGCTGTTAATCTCTCTGAATCCTATTGGCCCTCGCCTTCGAGGAAGTTCTTCAAGAGCCGCGCACGTGATGGGTGGCGGAGTTTGCGCAGCGCTTTGGCCTCGATTTGGCGAATGCGTTCGCGTGTTACGTTGAAGTTCTGTCCTACCTCTTCCAGCGTTCTCTCGTGACCACCGTTATCCAAACCAAACCGCAAACGAATGACGCGCTCTTCACGCGGGCTCAGGGTTTGCAGCACGTCGCCGGCAATCTCGCGCAAGTTTGAAGTGATCACCCGCGCGGCCGGGCTCTCGCTCGACTTGTCTTCGATCAAGTCGCCGAGCTGCGAATCGCCGTTCTCGCCGATTGGTGTTTCGAGTGAGATCGGATCCTGCATCAGCTTGCGCGCTTTGCGCACCTTGTCGACGGACGTGTCCATCTTCTTGGCGATCTCTTCGGTCGTTGGTTCGCGTCCGAGTTCGCGCACCAGTTCACGCGAAGTGTTCTTCAACTTATTGATCACTTCGATCATGTGTACCGGGATGCGAATCGTTCGCGCCTGGTCGGCGATCGCACGGGTGATTGCCTGGCGAATCCACCACGTTGCGTACGTGGAGAACTTGTAACCACGCCGCCAGTCAAACTTGTCGACGCCCTTCATCAAACCGAGATTGCCTTCCTGAATCAGATCCAGGAATTGCAAACCACGGTTCTGATATTTCTTGGCGATAGAGACGACCAGGCGCAAGTTTGCTTCGGTCAACTCGTGTTTCGCCTGCGCCGTCTGCGCTTCGCTGATAGCGATCATCTGGTGCGAACGTTTGATCTCCAGCGACGTCAGGTGATGCTCGGTCTCGATCTCTTTGAGACGTTTCTTCGCGAGCGCGATCTGTTTGCGATACTCCTTCTGCTTGTCGGGTTTTGTTCCCTTACGTTTCAGTTTCTCGTTGGCGGATTCGACCTCGCGTTCGAGTGTGCGCACTTCCTTGTGGACGACGCCGATGGCGGCGATGAGCCGCTGCCGGGCCGCTTCTTTCAAGTGGAGACCACGGATCTCCTGGGCAATTTCCAATCGCGTACGAGCGAGTTTGCGCCGGTAGCGCAGCAGTTTCTTCGAGCGCTTGCCACGCGAGATCTTCACCTCTTCCGCAAACTTTTCAAACTCCTTCAAGCCGCGCTTGTAGAGAGTCTGAATATTGTTCAAACCCTCGATCGTCCACTGCAAATACTCTTCGCTGCGGTCTTCGTGTTCCTCGGTTTCCATTTGATCCGAGAACGCGACCACGTCGCGAATGTTGAGTTTTCCCGCGGCGAGTTCGTCGCCGATTCTGAAGAGTTCGACTACGGCGATTGGCGAACGCGCGATTGCTTTCTCCGCTCGTTTCTGACCTCGTTCGATTCGCTTGGCGATGGACACTTCCTGTTCCCGAGTCAACAAGGGCACTACGCCCATTTCGCGCATGTAAACGCGGATCGGATCGGAAGTCTTATCCATTTCGCCGGCCGAGAGATCCAACTCGACCTCTTCATTCATTCCTTCTTCTGATTCGACGGCAGACGAAGTCTCCTCAATCAAGGGTTCCTCGATCTCCGTTTCGCTGCTGGTGGCTCTTTCCAGCGTTTGTAGAACTTCGTCGATATCTTCTATCGACACGGCATCGTCGGTCAGCTCTTCGCTAAGATTGGCGAAGTCGCCCTTGACCGAGTTCATGAGCTCGATACCGTTTTGATCTTTTTCAAGCCTGGACAAATTAGCTGTTCCTTTCTCGCTTATACAGTTTCGAGAACTTTAGCGGCCTTTCCGTTCAGCCGCCCATTTGACTTACCGACACTGTTTTTTTTCACATTATTGAGAGTTCCGCATGGCTTTAATCGTTGCACGACGTCGTCGATAGTGATGTTTTTCAACACCTTTTCGACCGCTGAATCGACCTCCTGCAAAACCTCTCCCAGCACTGTTTCGATATTCACGCCGACGGGGCAGTCGCGACTGGGCGGCTGCCGGTGTAATGAGAAAACACCGCCACACTCGAGTGCCTGATAAACGTCCAGCAGGGTGGTTTCCGCCGGGTCGGTCGCTAGACGGGAACCGCCCAACGAACCAGTTTGGGACACCACCAGACCGGCTTGCGCCAAGTCGAGTAGCATCCGGCGAATCACCACCGCATTTGTGTTTACGCTTTCCGCAACCTGTTCGGATTTAAGGGGTTCTTCGCCCGACCAGGCCATCAAACTCAAGACATGCACCGCTACTGCAAAGCGGCTGTTAGTCGACATATCAAAACACTTATCCCAGCTCGGGGGTCAATTTTGTAACCATTATAGTTACAATTTCGATTTTGTCAACTATTTGATTGGGTTGGGGTTTTGAGTCATTAAACACGATTTACAGGACCAACAGGATTGCCTCAGAACTAGCCATCGTGTCTATTCTGTAATCCTGTCAGGTGGTCGGGAGGCTGAGGTCGTGGATGAGGTCGAAGAGGGCGTCCACGTTGATCGGTTTGGGCATCAAGGCGAGGTAGCCGACGCTCATGGCTTTGCGGCGGTCTTCGTCGCTCGCGTAACCGGAAATCGCTATCGCCGGAACGCCGTCCATGCCCGGAATCTGTTTCAGCTGCTGAAGAAACTCGTAGCCGTCCACGTCAGGCATGCCAATGTCAGAAATCACGATGTCCGGCGGGTTCGAACTCGCCGCGTCCAACGCTTCAGTCGCCGAAGACGCTTGTACCACGCGCGCGCCCTCCTGCGAAAACATCGTGCTCAACAGCTTCAACGTGTCTTCCGAGTCTTCGACAATCAAAACACTCAGATCCTTCAACGAACGCGGTTTCGACTCCGCCTTCTCTGGCGCAAGGCTTTCCCCCGCAACCAGTCTGATGTTGAACGCGAAAGAAGAGCCCTTTCCGACACCATCCGACTGCGCCCGGAGCCGTCCGCCGTGCATCTTCGCCAACGCATCCGCGATCGCAAGCCCTAGCCCGAGTCCGCCGTGACGCCGCGAGGTCGATCCGTCCGCCTGACGAAAACGATCGAAAACGTGCGGCAGAAAATCCGGGGCAATGCCGACCCCGCAATCGGTGACAGTGAGACGAGCTTCGCGACCCTCGGTTTCCGTTGTGACGGTAACCTTCCCGCCCGGATCGGTAAACTTGATCGCGTTTGACACGAGGTTCCACGCAATCTGTTGCAACCGAACCGGTTCGCCCATCACCACGAGCGTCAAAGGCGACAACTTGACCGAGAGTTCTATGTTTCGCGAAGCGGCCATCGCCAGCACCGTGTCGAGCGCGGCTTTCACGGTGACGTTCAAGTCTGTCGGCCGTGGTTCAAACTGCAATTTGCCGGTGGCAATACGCGACGTGTCGAGCAGATCGTCGATGAGGCGCGCCTGAAGCCAGGCGTTGCGTTCGATCGCGTCGAGCGCCTGTGCGATGCTCTTGTTGTCGAGATTTCCGCTGCGCAACAGTTTGATCCAACCGACGACCGGCGTCAGCGGTGTGCGTAGTTCGTGCGAAAGCGTGGCAAGAAAAACGTCTTTGGCGCGGTTAGCTTCGGCGAGCTCGATATTGAGCTCAGTCAATTCGGAGGTACGTTCGGCAATTTTCTTCTCGAGATCGCGGTTGAGTTCTTCCAGATCCGCGCGGGCTTTCTGTTCCGCCAGCATGAGCCGGCGATGCTCGACGCCACGGCGGATCGTATGTTTCATCGTCTCGATGTCACACGGCTTGACGAGATAGTCGTAAGCGCCTTCCTGCAACGCAGCGATGGCTGACTCGACGGACGCGAAACCGGTCAAGACCACAGAAATAGTTAACGGTGCGTTGCGGCGGATCTCGTTGAGCACCATGAGACCCTCGCCGCCTTCCATGTGCAGGTCGGTGAGCACGAGATCGTAATCAGCGCCCGCGAGTAACTCGACCGCTTCGTTGCCGCTGGACGCGACGTCGACCGTGTAACCCTCTTTTTCGAGGATTGCCGCCGTCGTGATGCGCAGACTCTCTTCGTCGTCCACCACCATCAAACGTGCATGGTCGAGCAGCGGGATTCCCGCCGCCTCTTTCAGCGAACGATGATTTCCTGAATGATCCAATGAACTACTCATTTCCCTAACGCCGCCGCGTCCTTCTTCTTATCGTCAAGAACCGGGGAGTCAACCTGCAATACGATGCTGAAAACAGTGCCTCGGCCCATGTCGCTCGAGACTTCGATGCGTCCGCCGTGTTGCCGGACGATATCCTGCGTCACCCACAAACCGAGACCGGTGCCCTTCTTTCCCGTCGAGAAAAACGGATCGAAGATGCGCGAAAGATCATCCTCGGGAATACCGACGCCACTGTCGCTCAGTTGCACGATGATCGAAGGCTGCAACGCCTGTTCGTAACGTGACGTTGAGATGTTGATTTCGCCTTCCCCGGAGATCGCCTGCTGCGCGTTCAAAATCAGATTGAGAAACACCTGCCGCAGTTGATCGGCGCGCGCGCGAACGAGCGGCAGTTCCGGATCGAGAGTCTTCGTGATGCGAATACGCTGCTGGCGCATCTTCTTTTCCAGCAGCACCATCGTCTCTTCGAGCACCTGGTTGATGTCGACCCAATCGACCTCGCCCGGGCGGCGTGCAAAACCAAGCATCTGGCGAATGATGTGCGAAACGCGTTCCGTTTCCTTGCGCGCGATTTCGAGAAAACGCGAGTTCTGCTCGAAGTCGGGGGTCGTCTGCATCAGGTAAAGCGCGTTCTTGATCGCTTCGAGCGGATTATTGACTTCATGCGCGATCGACGCCGCCAGACGGCCGACAGCCGCGAGTTTTTCCGATTCGAACAACTGTTGTTCGAGACGGCGGCGTTCGAGTTCGCGAATCTCGGTCAGGTCGTGAAGAATCGAAACGACCGCGGTCACCTGGCCGGCTTCGTCCAAAACCTCGCGCGCGGTGATCTCCATCGGCAATGATTGCCCGTCTTCGGGATCCATCAGTTCGATCTCGCCCTGGCGTGCGGTTTCCGAAGCCGAAGCCAGCGTGGAGATGAACGACGTAAGCTTGACTGCGTTGGTGCGCACGGCGACAGCGGAACCGGCGGTGTCCTTTTCCTGAAACAACAGTTCCGCGCGGCGATTTAGCAGAATGTAGTTACCGGATGAATCGGTCACGACGATCGGGTGGCCTACGTTTTCGATGATCAGATCAAGACGATCGCGTTCGCGGCGCGATTCAGCTTCCGCGTGTTGCAGCTTGATGAAGTTGCGCGCCAACTCTTCGTTCGCTTCACGCAGATCGGTAACGTCGCGAAAGATCGAGACGAGCCCGAGCGGTTCCCCGCGCGCGTTCGCAGCCGGTGTCGAAATGACTTCAAAGTGAATGTCGGAACCTTCGATCGGATCGACGAGCGTGATGTCTCGCTGGATCACTTCAGAAGACGAGACCGTGGCGCTGGAGAGATACGCCGAGAACAACAGGTCGTTCATCTTCAACGCGCGGCGTTTTCCCTCGCCCGCGTTGGCCGAACCGCTGAACAACTCTTCCGCGCGCCGATTCTGAAGCAGGATTTCGTTGTCGAGATCCGTGAGGACGATCGGATCCGCAACGGATTTCATGATCGACTCGATCCACTGTCGCTCGCGCTGGAGTTTTGTAACTGTGGAAACGAGCCGTTCCTGGTGAGTGGCAAGTGAAGCAACGATACCGACGCGTTCCGCAAAGCGCCGCAGCAGATCGTACGACTCGGTATCGAGATTGTCGCGCTCCGTGCCAACGTAAAGCACGCCCATTCGCGAGCCGCGTTCAAACGTCCAGTATTGACCCGGATGTCTCGAGCCGCGCTCGCGTCCGGCTTTTGGCGGCAACTCGGAGATGCCATACAGCGGGAGGGCCAAAAGCTCCTGGCGCCAGTTCATTTTTCCCAGAAGCTGGCGCGACGATTCGTCTTCGTCGAGATCGATCCAGAGCGGCTGAGCATCGTGAACAACGCGCACACACGCGGCGCTGGAATCGAGCGGCATTTCCACTTTGTAGTCGCCGGTGAAACCACTGGCCGCACGAATGCGCAGTTCTGCTTCTCTTTCGTTGATGATTGCGATTGCCGCCTGGCGGCAACCAAAGTTATGAACTATCGCTTCGAGTGCGAGCAACAGTCGCTCCTGAAGTCGCGGCGTCGCGAGCATCTGCGTCGTCGTTTCGATAAAGACGTCGAAATGCCGCTGTTTGAGCCGCGTTTGCTCCGCAATAGATTGGGCGGCTTGAAGAGCTAACTCTGAGGGAACTTCTCCCATAATGCTGAACTTCTAAACGTGAAGCCGGGTATCAAATCCCACGCAATGCTCTCGTTTACTTACTTCTCGACCTCCACCGACACTCGGCGCCGCGTTTCGGTTTCGACTTCCGCCGGTCCGCCTGTCAGCACCGGCCGCGAAACTGCCGGGGTCAAGCCCACCGCTTCCGCGTACTTAAGGTACGTGTCAATCGAGGCGACCACCACGCGCGCTTCAATTGTAATGAGGTCAATGCCCACCAGTGAAATGCGGACCCACGCATCGATCACGATACCTTTATCGAGCACGCGATCGAGAACGTCGATTAAACTAGTACCGCCTGGTGCTCTTTCGACAGCCATTTGCTTCGGTTCCTTTTTCTAAAGTTGAAAAACCAGCATACTGCTTGCGCGAGGACTTGACGGCGCCGCTTGTTCTAAAACCCGAACAGGCAGTCCTGTTCTAAGTGCGGCGCTTCGTCCTTGTCTTACGCGTAGTCACGCGAGTCGTCTTCACTGGCTCATCACCGGAGACTCCCGCTGCCGCACTCAGCTTGCGAATTTCTAGTTCGAGCTCGGACAGACGTTCACGAAGCTCAACATTTTCGGCTTCGGCACGTTCTGCCCGCGTTGTCAGATTGGTGTCGTATCGCCACCAGTTCAGCCCGATTTGTTCAGCCTTGTCGATCGAACAGACAAGTAGCCGAATTTGCAGGGTGAGCAGTTCGACATTCGCGAGCGACACTTTAATGTCGCCGGCTATCACCAATCCTTTGTCAAGAATGCGATCGAGAACATCAACCAGGCCCGGGGGACGGGCCGTTATCAGGGTAGACCGCTCACTGGACACTTTCGCCCTCCACACTCAGGAAGCGGCTTTACTCAAAAAACTTAAAATGGCCGCCACCATTCGTCCCACTCTGTTTTCGTACTGCAAACTGCTAAATCAGGCGCCCTATCGGACCAAGATCAAGATTGAGGTCTTCGTCCTTTAACCCGAATTGAGTCTTCAGCTCGTGGAGCTTAGCTTCCAACCTCATGAGCGCCAATCCCAACTCTTCGATCTGTTCAGGTGAGAGATCCCCGCCCTCCATACGGCGAACTGCCTGTTTTTCGAGCAGGCGGCGGATGAACTCGATCAGAGTAAGAACCAGCTTAGCCAGACCCTGTTCGACGCTGTGCGCATCAATATTAATTCGCGATGGCAGCGAGTCAGTGACACAACGGAGTTGTTCCACGAACTCCTCTACATGCGAAGTCTCGATCTCCGGCTCAGCCGGAAGGGGGTTTTCGGGGGAAAGCTCCATCAGCTTACTCCGAACTGCGTTTTAAACTCAAGGTCTATATTGGCGAAACTGTACGGTGGCCAGGGTCCGCTGGCAAGAAAATGCAGTTCCGGCCGCTCGAGTTGGGCGTTTTTCAGCCGGCTTCGATACTCATCGATCGATCCTCGTTCCACAAGATGCGCTGCCGTAACGAGCAATTTGTCCGTGGTATTCGTGTTAACCCGTGTTTCCCTGATTGAGTTGCTAAGGCGTTCCTCCAGCCAGGCAGCGATCTTTGTCGCCTCGGTGACACGCGCTTCACTGCCGAAAATCTGCCGTCTCTTTTCTGTCAAAAAAGCAGTGCCCGGCTTCATCTCAACCGCAGACTTTTCTTCAATCCATTCACGGTTCCAAATGATCTTGACGTTCATCTCAACGCAACCCCGGACAAGTTCAAACTTGGCCCGGAGCGCCTGCGACCGCGCGGCCAGAAAACTATCCAACGCCGCTTTGGTAGTGAGCGTGCCAAAACGAAAGGGCAGCGGCGTAGTCTCCGGCAGTACAGCATTCACAACTGCCGCATGTAGAAGCACGTTTTCGCGTGTGACCGGGACGGACGTACCGGCAAAATCGCTAACCAGCAGGGCGAAGTCCTCGGGAATGAACAAAGTAACCAGGGAACCGGAGATTCCTTCTCGTGGGCCGCTGAAAATCACGTTCTCGACTATGAAGTCGTCGTCGAGCAGACAGTAGAGGTATAAACTCATTTCGCATCTGTCACACGGCGCTGCAAAACCTCTTGTGCCGCCTCAACCGAGCTGAGCAGCACGTTTAAGCCGAGAAAAACCAGATCGATGTCGGCTACGGAGATCGTGATCTCGCCGGCGATTACAAGGCCGCTGTTCAGGACGTGATCAAGCGTTTCGAGTAGCGACAGCTCCGACTCCTCGAGCTGTTCCGCATTCCCGCTGACGATGATTTGCTCAAAAGACATTTTAAGAGAAATTATAAACCGGCCACGGACCGGTCAATTCTAAACGAACACCCGCGCTCAGGTTTTCCTGCGCCAGCCGCTCAGCCGCCGCGCGAAACTCCTCGAATCCCGCTCGCTTCACCAAAAACGCGAACTTCGCCTTCAGTTCGCCGTGCTCCGTCGCTTCGACTTTCAGAATCCGCAACCGTTTCGCGTCGTCCGCCTGCTCGCTCAACGCCTTCTCAATATCATCAACGATCCGGTTCAACGCGACACGAACTTCATCAACCTTCAGCGCGTCGATCTTCTTTTGCATTAAATAAGACTGTCCCGGAGACGCGGCTTCCGCCTGCTGAGCCAACTCGCGTAACCGCGGACTCACCGAAACGATACTCGCCATCAGCGTCGCCCGATCGGAGTACACGTTAACGCCCCACTCCTCGCGCCCGCGCAGACGCTCGATGATCCGCGCCAGTTCTCTGCCCTTCTCGACCAGCATCCGCTCAACGCCGGCGCGTTCCAGGTAAATCGTGCCAAAACGAAGCGGCACTACGCTGGTACGTTTCGCGACGTACTCAACGACCGTTTCATGGCGCATCGCCCGCACGGCGGTCCAGGTCGCATCGCCGAGATGCTCCGCGAGTGCTTCTTCGCCGTAGCTGTCGAGCGGCACGACACTGCAAAGCGCGGCGAGATCGTTCGCCGTCACCCACTCCAGTTTCGTGTCGTCTTCGATGGCTACCGGAAAAGACGCCGCATCCAACTGTTCGGCGGGTGTGCTTTCCGCGACACAGTAGACGTAATATCCGGTTTTGGTTTGTCCGCTGCCGGTCATAGGGACACCATGACCGGGCATTATATACAGGACGAGTATTAGTTGGAGAGCGAGTAGCTGGAAATCGCGGTGGACGCTTGCGGTTTGCCGTAATAGAAGTTGCCCTGCATCGTCCAGTTGCCGAGATTGAACTGGCGCTGCGCTCCACAATTAACGCACGAACGATACGCGCGCCCGCCACGGGAGAACGGACGGCTGAGTTCCGCGTGCCGGCAACCAAACACTCGCGCCATCAGATTGCCGATCTTTCCCGTCAGGGATGATGGCTCGATGTGCCCGACGGCCAGGTTCGCGATTGTTAATTCACCAGCGTGCATAATGTCACCTCTTTCAGAATTGCCTTCGTTTGAATAACGCGCAAAGAATTTCCGAATAGGGCCACGAAGAGGCACAAATCACTTCAGACAATACCTTTGTGCTTTTTAGTGGCTCTTTCTGAACCGCTATTTCTGTCTTATACTTACGCACTTCGCAGGAGAGAATTAACGATTGAGCAAACACCCCACTGACAACGTCACAAAACTACTGATCGAATTGTCGAATGGTGACCGGGCCGCGGTTGATCTTTTACTACCCGTCATCTACGATGAACTGCGTAAGCTTGCGGCGAATTATCTGCGGCGTGAACGCCCCGATCACACCCTGCAACCGACCGCTCTGGTTCACGAGGCTTATCTGCGTCTGGTCGATCAGACGCGCGTAAACTGGCAGAACAGAGCCCACTTCTTCGGCGTTGCCGCCCAGATAATGCGACGCCTGCTGGTGGATCATGCGCGCAAACACAATGCAGAAAAGCGCGGGCAGGACTTTAAGAAACTCTCTCTCGACGAAAATATCGATCGCGCCGTCGAACGCAGTGCGGAACTCATCGCGCTCGACGACGCGCTCAAGACTCTGGCGACATTCGACGAACAAAAAGCTCGCATGGTTGAGTTGCGGTACTTTGGCGGCCTTTCCATCGAAGAGACAGCAGACGTTATGGGCGTAACTCCCACGACCATCAAACGTCACTGGCGGGCAGCCAAAGCCTGGCTTCATGGTGAAATGCAAAGAAATGTTTGAGGTGCGTTAGCTAGTCCAGCCGTTTCTGCATCAAAGTTGTCCTACTTAACAGCGATAGAAAATCGTCCAGTAAGACATGACCCCGGAACGCTGGCAAAAAGTTGAAGAAATCTTTCAAGCTGCGGTCGAACTCCTTCCCGAAGAACGAGCGCGCTACATCGCACAGGTCTGCCAAAACGACACCACGCTGAGACAGGACGTCGAGTCGCTCCTTTCACAACACGACAGTGCCGGGGAACTTCTCGATCAGCCTTTCTACGGCAACACCGAGCTGAGCGTGCTCGATTCGTTTATTAACGAAGAAGATCCGATGCTCGGACGCCGTCTCGGCTCCTACCGCATCGAGCGAGAGATCGGACGCGGCGGCATGGGCGCCGTTTACGAAGCTTCACGCGCCGACAACGAATTCAACAAACGCGCGGCCATTAAACTCGTGAAGCGCGGCATGGACACGGATTTCATCCTGCGCCGCTTCCGCAAAGAACGACAGATTCTCGCCGCGCTCGATCACCCGCACATCGCCGGGCTGATGGACGGTGGAACGACCGACGACGGACTGCCTTACTTCGTGATGGAGTTCATCGAAGGTCAGCCGCTCTATAATTATTGCGACACCCACCAACTCAACATCACCGAACGTCTCAAACTCTTTCGCTCGATCTGCGACGCCGTCCATTACGCGCACCAGAAAGAGATCGTCCACCGCGACATCAAGCCTTCAAACGTGCTCGTCACGTCCGAAGGCGTTCCGAAACTGCTCGACTTCGGCATCGCGAAGTTGTTGAACCCGCAACTCGCCGGCGACATCACGCACGATCCGACCGCCACCGCCATGCGTTTGATGACGCCGGAATACGCGTCGCCGGAACAGGTGCAGGGCGCGCCGACAACGCCGAGCACTGACGTCTATTCGCTCGGTGTGCTGCTCTATGAATTATTGACCGGTCATCGTCCGTATCGACTCGTCAATCGTGCGCCGCATGAAATCGCGCGCGTCATCTGTGAAGAATCGCCGACGCCGCCGAGCGTGATCATCACGCGCGCGGAAGATCTTTTGCCGAGTCTGTATCAGGGCGACGAAGCGTCGACGCTGAAAAATCTTTACGTCTCGCGCGGCGGCACACTCGAAACGATCCGACGCGCGCTCACCGGCGATCTCGACAACATCGTCATGCAGGCGCTGCGCAAAGAACCCGAGTGGCGTTATCAAACAGCCGCTGAGCTGCGCGACGACATCACACGCTTTCTCGAAGGACGTCCGGTCAGCGATCTTCCCGATCCGCCAAACGCGGCGGCGCTCCTGCGGCCTGACACGTCGAACGAAAACTCGCTCGCCGTGCTGCCGATGAAGCTGTTTGATATCAACCAGCCGGAAGCGAGTCCTGATTATCTCGGCACCGGACTGGCCGATGCTTTGATCACGCGCCTGAGTGCGATTCGCAGTTTCGCGGTGCGGCCGACGAGCAGTGTGTTGCGTTACGGCAAGGACGCCGATCCGCTGCGTGCGGGACGCGAACTCGGTGTTGCGTTTGTTCTGGACGGACGTATTCGGCGTTCGGCGGAGCGCATTCGAGTGACGATTCAACTACTCGACGTACGCGACGAAACAACCGCGTGGGCCGGACAGTTTGACGAACAGTTTACCGACGTTCTCAATCTCGAAGACGTCATCTCTTCGCACGTCGCGGAAGCGATCCTGCCGCACCTGACGGTCGATCAACGGCTACGTCTGGCAAAACGAGGCACCGACAATCCGCAGGCGCACGAGGCTTATCTACGCGGACGTTTTTACTGGAACACCTTTACTGAAGAAGGCTTCGCGCGCGCGATTGTTTGTTATCAACAAGCGATCGCGCTCGATCCCCGGTATGCGCTGGCGCACGCGGGTGTGGCTGCGTATCACAACTGGCTCGGCGTCTTTACTGTAATGCCGTTTGCCGAATGCGCCGCCGCCGCCCACGAAGCGGCTTCGACTTCAGTAGATCTCGATCCGAATCTCGCCGAAGGTCACACGGCACTCGGCCAAGCCGTGCTTTGCCGCGACTTCGCGTGGTCCGCCGCGGAACATCATCTCGTTCGCGCCATCGAACTCGATCCAAACTATTCTCCGGCGCGCATCTGGTACGCGTTGCAGCTCTCGATGGAAGGACGTTTCAGCGAGTCGCTGAAGCAAGCGCACATCGGCCGCGATCTGGATCCGCTCGCGGTGATCTCGCGCTTCGCGGTTGTCTGGTGTTCGTATCATTCGCGCCGTTACGACGAAGCGTACCGCTTCGCCACCGCGACCCTCGAAAACGAGCCGCGCAATTTGATGATGCTTTACGGCGCAAGCTTCGTGCTCAGCCGTCTCAGCCGTCACGTTGAAGCAATCGAAGCCGCCGAGCGATGTGTCGAACTGCTCGGTAAAGCGTCGCACACACTCGGACGTCTCGGCGCTGCTTACGCCGCGGCAGGTAACCTGGAACAGGGTCAAAAAGTTCTCGACGAGATGGACCAGCTTTCCGCGCGTCGTTTCATTTCGCCGTATCATCTCGCGCTCGTGAATTGCGCGCTCGGGCGGAAAGAGGCGTCGCTCGATCTACTGGAGCAGGCTTACGACACTGGCGATGCGAAAGTGCTGTGGATGGGTGTCGATCCGGAGCTCGAACCGCTTCACGGACATCCGCGTTTCAACGATCTGTTGCAGAAGTTGGACCACCGTCTTGCTGCACTACCGCCGCTTGCGGGTCAACTTCGCGAAGAGCATGAATCCATCGCCGTACTTCCCTTCCGCGTGATGAGTCCGCCGGGAGAAAACACGGGCGACGAATATCTCGGCATCGGTCTCACTGACGCACTGATCACACGTCTCAGCAACGTACGGCGTCTCGTGGTGCGGCCGACCAGCAGTGTGCTGCGTTATCACGGCGCGAACATCGATCCGCTCATCGCCGGACGCGATCTCGGCATCGCTTACGTTGTTGACGGCAGTCTGCGCCGCGTCGGCGATCGACTTCGTGTAACTGCGCAACTTCTCAGCGTCGCGGAAGGCATCACGTGTTGGGCGGAACAGTTCGACGAAGACTCAACGGACGTGTTGCAGATCGAGGATTCGATCTCCGAGCGAGTCGCGACAGCGTTGTTGCCACAGTTAACGGGCGACGAGCAACACCAACTCTCAAAACGCGGCACCGACAATTCCGAAGCGTTCGAAGCGTATCTGCGCGGTCGTTATTACTGGAACTCTTACACTGAAACAGGTCTGGCTAAAGCGCTCGACAGCTATCAACGCGCGATCAAACTCGATCCCGACTACGCGCTCGCCTACACCGGGATCGCCGATTACTACAACTGGATCGGCGTTTTCGGTATCAAGCCGTTTGCCGAGGCATCCGCCGCCGCAAAACAGGCGGCCGCGAAGGCAGTCGAACTCGATTCGACTTCCGCTGAAGCTTACACTGCACTCGGATTCGCCACCGTCTGCCATGATTTCGACTGGGCCGTAGCCGAAGGCCAGCACCGCCGCGCGCTCGAGATCAATCCAAACTACGCGACCGCGCACAACTGGTACGCGTTTCATCTGACGATGGAAGGGCGGTACGACGAAGGCATCGAGCAGATGCTGCGCACACGCGAACTCGATCCGCTTTCACCAGCAGTGATCCAGGCGCTGGGCTGGTGTTATTACCAGGCGCGACGCTTCGATGAGTCGGTCAACACGTTCCGCGCTTTGCTGGAAATCACTCCCGACTTCCCTTACGGCCTGATCACTTACTCGTGGGTCCTGCGTCACGCCGGATCGACGGACGAAGCTGTGAAGGTAGCCGAGAAAGCGTTGGACCTTTCCGGTGGCGGGCAACTTTACATCGCCGGGTTGGGTGCAACTTACGCCGCCGCGGGTCAACAGGAGCAAGCACGCGCGTCGTTGGAACAGCTCACGCAGATGATGGTCCATGGCTACGTCTCGCCGTATCTGCGCGCGTTGATTCACCTGCACCTCGGCGAACGCGAGCGCGCACTTGAACTGCTCCAGCAGGCTTACTCGATCAGAGATGCGTGGATCGTGTGGCTCGGCGTCGAACCGCAATGGGATTCGCTGCGCGGCGAACCGGCGTTTGAAGCGATACTTCGCGATCTGCGTCATCCTGCTGCGGGACGCAAAATCGTCGCGCGCGCGGCCGCTGCCGCTAGTGAACCAAAACGAAAACGCCGCGATGCCATTCCGCCGGTCACCACACAGATCATCAACACCGCGCCTGAGACGCAGGCTGGCGAAAACGAAGAAGCGAAACAGCTCTACACCGCCGGTCGCTACTACTCGACACGGCGAACCGCTGAAGGTTTGCGCCAGGCCATCGAGCGTTTCGAACGCGCAGTCGAACTCGATCCCCAGTACGCGATCGCGCACGCGGAACTCGCGGATTGCTATGCGCTGCTCAACTGGTACGTCGAACCGCCGCCGGCGGGCGCATGGGAACGCGCAAAGGCGTCGGCACAGCGCGCGGTCAAAGCCGATCCGGATCTCGCTGAAGCACACGCCTCGATGGGCTTCGTCAGGCTGCACTACGATCGCGACTGGATCGATGCTGAGCGCGAACTGCGCAAAGCGATTCAACTGAAGCCAGGTAACCAGGTGGCCCATCGTTGGTACGCTTACAGTCTGTCCGCCATGGGCCGGCACGACGAAGCGTATGCCGAGATCGAACGCGCACGACAGATCACGCCGCAGTCCGCGGTGATCGCAACCGCGGTGGCCAACGTGCTGTTCCTCGCCAATAAGTTTGACGAAGCAGTCGCCCAGTGCAAAAAGTCACTTGAGCTCGATCCCGGCGCGATGGCCGCACACACGATCCTGCGTTGGGCTTACGAGTTGAAAGGCATGCACTCGGAAGCGCTCGGCGCGTTCGAGCAGGAACGCAGCTTTGCCGGCGACACACCGACAACTCACGCGAAGCGCGCGCACGTGCTCGCGGCGGTCGGCAAACGCGACGAAGCACGCACGATTCTCGAAGAGATCATCGCGAAACGTAATCAGAATTGGGTTACGGCTTACGAGATCGCCATCATCTACACGTTATTGGACGATTTCGACAGCGCGTTTCGCTGGCTGGCCCAGGCGGAACGCGAGCACGCGGTCGGTTTCACTTTCGTGCGCGTCGATCCACATCTGATGAAGCTGCGCTCCGACCCACGGTTCAATGATTTCCTGCGCGAAACGGAGAAGACGATTCCTTAAAGCAATCCACAGATTACGCAGAAATGTTTTAAAGTAAGCTGTGTAATTTGTGGATTGCTTTATTTCGCATTTACTAAAGTCGTTTGCTATTTTAGGCCGCAATGTCGAACATCGAAAAACTTGACGCCTGGGTGCGAGAAGTCATTCAGTGGCACTTCAACCCTGAAACCGGCTGCCCGTTCTGGCTCGAATTCGCGAAGGACCTTTCCTGGGACCCGCGCAAAGAGATCCAAACCTACAACGATCTTTCACGCTTCGGTTTTTTTCAGGATGAATGGCTGCGCGGTGGTCCAGTGCGGCGTTGGGTTCCGAAAGGTTTCGCCGGACGTCCCGTCTACACGTTTGAGACCGGCGGCAGCACGGGCGTACCGAAGTCGCGTATCAACATCGACGACTTTCGTATTGATTACGAATTGTTCAGCGACACGCTTCCTGATGAATTCTTTCCGCGCGACTCGGATTGGCTCTCGCTTGGACCAACCGGCCCGCGGCGTTTGCGTTTGGCGGTCGAACACCTCGCACAACATCGCGGCGGGATCTGTTTCATGGTCGATCTCGATCCGCGCTGGGTCATCAAGCTGCTGAAGATGGGCCAACCGAAGATGGCCGAACAGTACAAGCAGCACGTCGTCGAGCAGGGTTTGACGTTGCTGCGCGCGCACGACAACATTCGTTGTCTTTTCACGACGCCCAAATTGTTGGAGGCGCTGTGCGAAAAGATCTCGTTGAAGAAGGCCGGCATCACCGGTGTGTTTTGCGGCGGTACGGAGATGACGCCGCAGTTCCATCGCTTCGCGGTCGAGGAACTGCTCGAAGGCGCGTATTTCGCGCCGACTTACGGAAACACGTTGATGGGTCTGGCCGTACATAAACCGAGACTTCCGGAAGACAACTTCGCGATCATCTATTACCCGCCGCAGCCGCGCGCGATGGTGGAAGTGGTCGATCCGGATGAGCCGGACAGAATTGTCGGCTATGGCGAGACCGGACGTGTACGTTTGACGACGTTGACGAAAGAGTTTTTCATGCCGCGTTTTCTGGAACGTGACGAAGCCGAACGCGAGCCGCCGTGCGAGCAGTATCCGTGGGACGGCGTGCGCAACGTGCGGCCGTTTTCGAAGCTTCAGACGAGCGTGGTGGAAGGCGTTTATTGACAGGATTTCAGAATAAACAAGATGCTGTTACTGTTTTGAAATCCTGTAAATCGTGTAATCCTGTCTATGATTAAGCTACCAATACTTCGCCAGGGCGTTCCTTATTACAGTCTCGACGTCGCGCGGGTCGTGCATCACCGCACGCGTGAACCCTTCGTCGAAGTCAGCCAGGCCAATCCGGGTTTGATCCGTCGCGACCTCGGCAAACAAGACATTCCCCGATCCGTGTTACAAAAGTTCTCAACACGCGAACTCGTCGACATCTGCACGCGCGCCGCGGAAATCTTCACCGAAGATCCCGCGGACTACATCAGCCAGGTTTCAGCAACCACCGGCCTGCCGCACGTTCTCGTCGAGCGAAACATGCTGAAGATCAAGAGCATGTTTACCAACATGGAAAGCGTGCTCAACGGCCTGACGCGCGGCGTCGATTGGGAACTGCTAGATCGCGGCTTCGGCAAACTCGACGGCCGCACGTTGAGCTTCTTCCCGCGCACGCAATCGCTCGGCGCCGTGTTGCCAAACAATTCACCCGGCGTACACTCGCTTTGGATTCCCGCGTTCGCGTTGCGCATTCCGCTCGTGCTGAAACCCGGCAGCGCCGAACCGTGGACGCCGTATCGGATCATTCAGTCGTTAATTAAAGCGGGCGCGCCGCCGGAAGCTTTCAGTTTCTATCCGACCGATCACGCAGGCGCGAGTGAGATTCTGCGTAACTGCGGCCGCTCGCTGCTGTTTGGCGACAGCTCCACCACGTCCGTTTGGGCAAACGATCCGCGCATTGAAATTCATGGACCAGGTTACAGCAAAGTGATCATCGGCGAGGATTGCATCGACGATTGGGAACAGTATCTCGACGTGCTCGTCGCTTCGATTGCGGACAACGGTGGACGTTCGTGTGTGAATGCGTCCGCGGTTTGGGTGCCACGCCACGCCGATAAAATCAGCGAAGCACTCGCAGAGCGACTCGCACGCATCGTTCCACGAAACGCTGAAGACCCCGAAGCCAAACTCGCGCCGTTCACGGATCCACAGATCGCCACCCGCATCAACACGATGATCGATCAAGGTCTGCTCGAACCCGGCGCACGCGACGTCACTGCTTCTTACCGCGATGGCGATCGGCTCGCAAACTGGAACAACTGCTCTTATCTGACGCCGACAGTGATCCGTTGCGAAGTGGATCATCCGCTAGCGGGACGTGAATACCTGTTCCCATTCGCGGCTGTCGTAGAAGTCCCGCAAGATCAGCTCTTGTCACAACTCGGTTCGAGCCTTGTCGTGACCGCGATCACTAAAGATCCGAACCTGATCCAGTCGCTCGTCAATTCCTCGCACATCGATCGCCTCAACGTTGGACCAATGCCGACCAATCAGGTCACTTGGGACCAGCCCCACGAAGGCAATCTTTTCGACCACCTTTACGGGCGGCGCGCCTTCCAACACGCAGTCGCAGTCTGAGGTACGCTCGTGAGGGTTCTCTATCTCACAGGTGGGGCCGGGCGGATGTATTGCGGCAGTTGCCTGCGCGATAACGCCATGGCCACCGAACTGCTCGCGCGCGGTCACGACGTGCTGCTGTTGCCGGTTTACACGCCGACGCTCACGGACGAACCAAACGTCAGTCATGATCACGTCGTCTTAGGCGGCATCAGTGCTTATCTCGAACAGTACGTTCCAGTCTTTCGCAAAACTCCCGCGTGGCTCGATCGCTTGTGGGACTCGAAAGCCGCTTTGAGTCTAGCGTCGCGCAAATCCATCTCCGTGAATCCGAAGATGCTCGGCGAGATGACTGTGTCGGTGCTTCGCGGCGAAGACGGCTTTCAGCGTAAAGAGATACAGAAAATGGTTGAGTGGGTGAAGCAACTGCCGCAGCCCGACATCGTCAACCTGCCGTACACGCTCCTGATCGCGCTCGCGCGGCCACTGAAGGAGGCGCTCAATTGTCCGGTGCTCTGCACGCTTCAAGGTGAAGATCTTTTCTTGAACGGACTACACGAACCGTATCGGACTCAAGCCTTCGATCTGATTCGCGAACAGTTGGACCACGTCGATCTGTTTCTTTCCGTGAGTGAATACTACGCCGGCTTTATGCCGCGATTTCTCGGCATTCCGGCCGAAAAGATTAAGGTCGTTCCCTTGGGGATCAATCCCGACGGTTTTCAATTACGCGAACCAAACGCTAGCGGATCATTCACCGTGGGTTTTTTCGGCCGGGTTGCGCCGGAAAAGGGACTGCATGTATTAGCCGAAGCCTATCGTCTATTGCGTGAGTCCGGTGACCTGCCACAGGCGCGTTTGGAAGCGGCAGGTTACATGGCGGCTGATTGCAAACCTTATCTCGCGGGCGTCGAAGCGATGCTCAGAAAGGCGAATCTCGGAGACGAGTTTAATTATCGCGGCGTACTCGATCGCGCGGACAAGATCGCGTTTCTGCGCCAGCTTGACGTGATGTCGATGCCGGCGACGTATGATGAACCGAAAGGCGCATCGTTACTCGAAGCGATGGCCTGCGGCGTGCCGTTGGTCCAACCACGCCGCGGCGGCTTTACCGAAGTCGTGGAAAAAACCGGCGGCGGCTTGCTCGTGAAGCCTGACGATCCGGAAGCTCTGGCTGAAGGCATTCGCGAGATTTATCGAAACAAACAACTGGCTGCCGAGCTGAGTGCGCAAGGCTTTCGCGGCGTGCGCCAGCACTACACAGCCGCGCAAATGGCCGATAAACTCATGGTGGCTTTTCGATCTGCGACACCCGTGGCCGAGAACAAAGTTGCTTAAAGTCGATCACATTACAAAGGAGTATCCGACTCCCGCGGGTCCACTCAAAATCGTGAGCGACGTGTCGCTCGAATTGCCGGAAGGTTCGGCTGTCTCGATCATGGGCCCGTCGGGCAGCGGCAAGAGCACGTTGCTCTACATGCTCGGCGCGCTCGAAACGCCGACGAGCGGAACCGTCACACTCGACGATCAGAACCCGTTCCTGCTCGACGCGAAAAAACTCGCCGCCTTTCGTAATCAACGCATCGGGTTTGTATTTCAGGACCACTGTCTGTTGCCGCAATGCTCCGTGATCGAGAACGTTTTGACGCCCACGCTGGTATCGTCTCCGAATGGATCGACAACAGAACGCGCACGAGAACTCTTAACGCAGGTCGGTTTGCAGGAAAGACTTGCACATCATCCTGCGCAGCTCTCGGGCGGCGAAAAGCAACGCGTCGCACTCGCGCGTGCGCTGATCATGAAGCCACGACTGCTGCTCTGCGACGAACCGACCGGCAACCTCGATCAACGATCCGCGGAAGTCGTCGCGGGCATGCTGCTCGACATTCACCGGCAGGCAAACACGATCCTGATCGTCGTCACGCATAGCGCGGATCTCGCTGCACGTTTTCCCCAACGCTTCGAACTCAGAAACCAACAGCTCGAACCGGCGTAATGCGCACCACCCGCCTGATACAACGCAGTCTCGCGTACTACTGGCAAACAAATCTGGTGGTCGTACTCGGCGTGGCGATTGCCGTCGCGGTATTGACGGGCGCGTTGTTGATTGGCGAGTCCGTGCGCGGCAGTTTGCGCGATCTCGTTTCGCAACGGCTCGGCCGCACTGACGATTTCGTCGCGTCGACCGGTTTTTTCCGCGAACAGTTAGCCACGGACATTCTTCAACCGGCGACCGGGATCGACACCACTTGCCCTTTGATCGCGCTTGATGGATTGGTTACACACGAACCGAGTCGCCGCCGCGCCGGAGACGTTCGTGTTTACGGGGTGGACGAGCGGTTCTGGAAGTTCAACGGCGTGGCAGTCGAATCCCCGCAGGATCGTCAGGTGTTGCTGAGCGAGAGTCTTGCGCATGAACTCGGAACAACTACTGGCGATTCGATCCTGTTGCGAATCGAAAAACCTTCTGACATTCCGATCGAATCGCTGCACGGCCGCAAAGAAGAT